>JBOGIN010001278.1:0-3539 GCA_050742275.1 Vicinamibacteraceae bacterium | reverse complement strand
TTATCGGATCTCAAAGGCCTCTCGCAATGTGTGAGATACGTAGCGCGGCCAAGAACTTGTAGCGCGCGGCCTTCAGGCCGCGCGAGCTGAGCACCGAGACGCCATGGCCCGAGACATTCCAGACCCGGATTCGTTGCTGCCGTTGCCAACGGCAATGTTTCACATCCTCGTGGCGCTGGCAGACCGCGACCGCCACGGCTACTCCATCATGCAGGATGTGGCTGCGCGAACCGAGGGCAAGGTGCGGTTGAGCGCCGGCACGCTCTATAGCTCGATTCGCCGCATGCTGGAGCAGGGCCTCGTCGAGGAGCTCCAGGAGAGCCCCGATCCCCGGAGTCAGGATGAGCGCCGGCGCTACTACGCCCTGACACGACTAGGCCGGCAGGCTGCACTGGCGGAAGCCAAGCGATTGAACGAGATGCTCAGTCAGGCGCGCGCGACCGGTCTGATTCCAAGAAAGCTGTAGGTCCATGCTGCGGCTTGGTGTCTACCGCACGCTCCTGTGGTGCTACCCGGCGTCGTTCCGCCGGGAGTACGGCCGCGAGATGGTGCGTGCGTTTGCCGCGCAGGTGCGCGATGCACGCGACCACGGGGGATGGCGGGCCGAAGCCTCGATTTGGCTGCATACGGTCGTCGACCTCTTGCTGACGGCCCCGCGGGAGCACGCACACATCATGCGACAAGACTTGCGTTACGCCATTCGGACCCTCACGGCGAATCCAGGCTTTGCCATCGTCGCCATCCTGTCGCTGGCGCTAGGGTTGGGCGCCAACACGGCTATCTTCAGCCTGTTGAACAGCGTGCTGATGAGCCGCTTGCCAATTCGCGCGCCGCACGAGCTCGTCATGTTGACGTTCCCCAGCGCGAGCGGAGTTGCGATCGGTCTTGCGACAGGTGAGCGCGGCCTCCTGAGCTACGCCGAATTCGAGGAACTGCGAACAGAGACGACCGTTTTCTCTGATCTGATGGCAGCACAAAGCGCTCCCGACAGCGTGCAGGCGCGCGTCGATGGGAGCGGCCCAGAAGAGATCTCTACTCGAATGGTCTCGGCAGAGTACTTCACGACATTAGGTGTACCGGCGCTCATCGGGCGAACCTTCCGCGACGAGGATCGCGTACTTGGCGCTGTTCCGTATGCGGTGATCAGCTACGACTACTGGCAACGGCGCTTCGGCGGACGCCAGGACGTTCTCGGCGTTCCGCTCGCGTTTCGTGCGGGCGTGTTCTCCATCATTGGCGTCGCCCCCTCGTCCTTCTTTGGCGAGACGGTGGGACACCGGCCGGACGTCTGGCTCCCGCTGGGCATGCAGGCAAGCGTGCTGCCCGGCCGCGACTGGCTGCACGATACGCCGGGCGACCTCGACAAAGTGATGTGGCTGCACGTGTTCGGACGCCTGAAACCGGGCGTGACACGAGACAGGGCGCAAGCCGAAGCAAACGTTGTCTTCAAACGCGGACTTACGGCCCACTACGGCCGCTCTACGTTGACGCCAGAAGATCGACGGACATTTCTGGATCAACGCTTGACGCTGCGGCCCGCCGCCACCGGCGCTTCGCGGATTCGCCGTGAGTTCTCCGAGCCTTTACACATACTCCTCGCTGCGGCCGGGGTTGTGCTGCTCATTGCCTGCGCCAACCTGGGCAACCTGCTTCTGGCACGGGCGACAGCCAGGAATCGTGAGATCTCGGTGCGCTTGGCCCTGGGAGCGAGCCGCCAGCGCCTCATCCGACAGTGGCTCACCGAAAGTATGCTGCTGGCGACGTTGGGAGGCCTTGTCGGACTTGGCGTTGCTGTCCTGTTACGAGCTGGACTACTGCTTCGGGTGCCGAGCGCGGTCGTGCTCCCGGGTGCGGCGGACTTTCGCGTTCTTGGGTTCGCCTTCGCGCTGACACTGATGACAGGGCTGTTGCTCGGCCTTCTCCCGGCATTGCGGACCACGAAGATGAATGCTGCAGCCGGACTCAGGGAGCAGGGGCGCGGTCTAACTGGATCTGTTGCGTGGCAGCGCATGGGCAAGCTCGTCGTGGTGGGCCAACTGGCGCTCTCGCTCCCGCTGCTGGTCGGCGCCGGCCTACTCCTGCGGACACTCTCGAACCTTCAGCAGGTGGATCTGGGCTATCCAAAGGAGCGCTTGTTGGTGGTGCGCGTGGAAGCGGGAAACGCTGGCTATGACGAATCCCGTCGTTTGGCGCTATTCCTGCAACTTCTCGAGAGAATTCGTGCCGTTCCGGGCATCGCCGCTGCAAGCTATTCGCACAATGGCCTCTTCACCGGTGCCGACTCCGGCAGTGAGATCGTTGTCGAAGGCCATACACCGAAAGGTGACGACGATGACGGCGCTCCGTGGGATAACGTTGGGCCCAACTACTTTTCGACCCTCGGCGTTCCGATAACCCTGGGACGAGAACTCACGACGCGGGATCAACTCTCTGGTCAGGACGTCTGCGTGATCAATGAAGCGTTCGCGAAGCTGTTCTTCAATGGGCGCAATCCACTCGGGAGACGCATCACGCGAGTGTTTGGCAATGAACGAAACAGCTGCCAGATCGTGGGTGTCGTGGCGGACTCACGGAGGCAAGCGCTACGCGGCGACATCGAGCGTCGGTTCTACCTCCCAGCAGATGGGGAAGCTGGTGAAACGAACTTCGCGCTCAGGACCGCCGCCAGTCCGTCCAGCGTCATCGCCGACGTGCGGGCCGCCGTGCACCAAGTAGATCCGGACCTCCCGATCATTCCGCGTCCACTTACCGAGCTCGTAAACGAGCAAACAGTACAAGACCGCCTACTGGCGCGGCTGTCCATGGCCTTCGGCGCGGTCGCGCTGCTGCTCGCCGCGATTGGGTTGTACGGCGTGCTCTCCTACGGCGTGGCGCGACGCACGAACGAGATCGGGATCCGGAAGGCGCTTGGCGCCCAGCACGGCGCCGTCGTGGCCATGATCTTGCGCGAGACGGGAGCGCTCCTGGTGATCGGACTGCTCGCAGGGATCGCGTTGTCGGCAGCAGCCATACAACTGATCACCAACCGGCTCTATGGGCTGGAGCCGACAGACCCGACGACATTGATCGTCGCGGTGGCCGTGCTGTCGGTTGTGGCTTTCGTCGCCGCGTGGCTGCCCGCGCAGCGCGCGTCGCGGGTGGATCCCCTCGTCGCGCTGCGGCACGAATGAGACAGAGCGTGGGCTTGAAGGCCCCTCGCAAACGCGCGGTCTAAAGACCGCGCGCTACGTACGGTGCGGTAGGCGAAATGTAGAGAAGTACGTAGCGCGCGGCCTTCAGGCCGCGCGGGCATGTCCTACCAGTAAAACTTCAGGCCGAACTGGATCTGGCGCGACGTGTTCCGCATGTTCGTGATGCTGGCGAAGTTCGCGGCGTCCTCGAAGTTCAAGGATCCGGGCAGCTCGAAGGCCGGCGTGTTCGTGAGGTTGAACGCCTCCACGCGCACCTCGAACTGACGCGAGCCGCCTCCCACGCGAAACAGCTTGGCCAGGCCCAGGTCGAGCTGACGGAACGGCGGCCCGGTGACCTGGCTCCGCTCG
>JBOGIN010001277.1:0-10855 GCA_050742275.1 Vicinamibacteraceae bacterium | reverse complement strand
ATGCCGCACAGCTCGTCGAGACGGCCGTCCGCGCGTTCGGCGGCCTCGACATCCTCGTCAACAATGCCGGGGTCGGACGCTTCGGGACCGTCGAGACGCTCCCGACCGAGACGTGGAACCTTGTCATTGGGACCAACCTGACCGGCGTGTTCCACTGCTGTCGGGCGGCGATTCCACACCTGCGGCAGCGCGGCGGCGGTTGGATCATCAACGTCAGCAGCCTGGCGGGCATCAACGCGTTCAAGGGCGGCGCCGCGTATTGCGCGAGCAAGGCCGGCCTGGACACCTTCACCGAGGCGCTGATGCAGGAAGTACGCTACGACGGGATTCGCGTGGCGACGATTGCGCCAGGCTCCGTCCGAACGGGATTCTCCGGCCATGAGATCGAGGGGGCGGAGTGGAAGCTTGCCGCCGAGGATGTCGCTCAGGCCATCATCGATCTCGTGGAGCATCCGACGCGCAGCTTGCCCAGCCGTGTCGAGCTCAGACCCTCGCAGCCGAAGAAGGGTTAGGCCATGATCCTGGAGACGCGCGCCGTTCCTCCGATGCTGAAGAACGGCTACGTCCTCGGCTGTGAAGAAACGCGCGAGGGCGTCGTGATCGATCCAGGCGACGAAGTCGATCTGCTGCTCGACTGCGTTGCACGGCATCGTCTCACGGTCGTCCACATCCTGCTCACGCACGCCCACGTCGACCACATCTCGGGCGTGGGTGCTGCCAAGCAAGCGCTGGGAGCGCCCGTGGTGTTGCATCGAGACGATCTCTTCCTCTACGAACGTGTCGTGCAACAGGCGCTGGCGTTCGGCCTTCACGCGGAGCCGCAACCGCCTGTTGATGGGTTCTACGAAGGGCCGGGACCGTGGCGCTTCGGGAAGTACGAGCTGTTCGTGCACCACACGCCGGGGCACTCGCCCGGTGGCGTGTGCTTGCGGCTCGGCAACGAGGGGGCTGCTGCTCCCCTCCTCTTCGTGGGGGATGCTCTGTTTGCGGGCTCGATTGGACGCACCGATCTGCCCGGGGGCGATTACGCCACGCTCATCAGGTCCATCCGAGAAGTCCTCCTGCCGTTTGGTGACGAGGCGGTCGTTCACCCGGGGCACGGTCCGTCGACCACAATCGGACGCGAGCGGCACACGAATCCTTTTGTCAAGGACCAGTGACGAGCGCTGTTCGCATAACGTGTAGCGAGGGGCCTTCAGAGCGTGTGAATAAATTCGTGGGGTCCGCCTTTAGGCGGACCTACAGGGCCGATAGGGCCCGAACTCGCGCCGTCATGGGCCGCCTAAAGGCGGCCCCTACTTTGAATTCTTCACAGGCTCTTCAGCGCCCTCGTCGCGCTACGTGTCGTTACCCGTCGCTGTCCTTCCGACACGTGAGCTCGACGCGGCCGATTCGCAACCGATCGCCGTTGGCCAGAACGGCGCGCTGGATCCGCTGGTCGTTGACGTACGTGCCGTTCGTGCTGTTCAGGTCCTCTACCTCGAGATCGCCGGTCGAGAGCGTCGTGAGACGGCAATGCACGCGCGACACCATCACCGCATCGATCACGAAGTCTGCCCGGGGAGCGCGGCCAATGGTCCGGATTCCAGACGAGATGCGAAAGGTCGCTTCGGGCGTGTCGCCGTCCGCTGTTTCCAGGATCCACATAGGCCCGAGCTCACAACTCAAGACTCGAGAACCATTTCCGGGAGCCCGAGCACAGCCCGCACACGCGGGTGCACGACCTCGCCGCCTCGCGTCACCAGCGTCTCGCGCGTGATCTCGTCCTCGAGGCTCACGACGATCGATCCATCACGGGCGAGATGCTGCACGAACGTCACGAGGTTCTTCGAGTACATCTGGCTTGCGTGATACGGCACGGTCGCCGGAAGGTTCGTGGGACCGAGGATGGTGACGCCGTCGACGACAACCGTCTCGTTCGCGTTGGTCAGTTCACAGTTGCCGCCGCGCTCGGCTGCGAGATCGACGATCACCGAGCCGTGCGCCATCGCCGAGACCATATCCTTCGTCACGAGCACGGGCGCCGGCTTGCCAGGCACGACCGCCGTGGAGATGACCACGTCGCTCGCGGCTACCGTCCGCGCCAACAGCTCCTGCTGGCGCCGGTAGAACGACTCATCCTGCGCCGTTGCATACCCCCCTTTGTCTTCCGGGCCCGACGCCTCGAGCGGTAGCTCGACGAACTTCGCTCCGAGGCTCTCGATCTGTTCCTTGACGGCTGGGCGCACGTCATAGGCTTCGACGCGCGCACCGAGGCGGCGCGCGACGGCGATGGCCTGCAAGCCAGCTACCCCCGCCCCGATGACGAGCACCCGTGCCGGCGCCAGCGTGCCCGCCGCGGTCGTCAGCATCGGGAACATCCGCGAGAGCGTGCCCGCAGCGAGCAGCACGGCTTTGTACCCGCTCACCGTGGCCATGGACGACAGCGCATCCATGCTCTGGGCGCGTGTGATCCGCGGAACGAGCTCCACCGCGAAGCTCGTCGTCCCGCGCGCGGCCAACGCCGTCGTGCTCTCACCGGCGTCCAGCGGATCGGCGAACCCGATGACCGTGTGCTCCGCCCCGAAGCGCGGGAGGTCGGCGCTGCCCGTCTCTGGGTTCGCGCCGGGCGTCCGCACCTGAAGGAGCAGTCGAGCGTTCTGAAAGACGTCGGCGCGTGAAGGGGCCAGCTCGGCTCCCTTCGCTGTATATTCCTCGTCGCTGAATCCCGCCGCCTCGCCTGCCCCCGCCTCGACCAGCACGCGAAGTCCGGCCTTCGTCAGAAGCGGCGCGTGCGCCGGCACGAGCGCCACCCGGTTCTCGCCTGGTGCGGTTTCCTTCGGCACACCCACGACCAACATATCGGTGCTCTCCATCGGTATCTCGTTCCCCCCAGGGATTATAAGACGTCGGGGATCGGGATTCGGGATTCAGGATTCGGGAATGAGGCGGAAGCTCGAGACTCAAGACTGAAGACTCAAGACCGAAGACTCAAGACCGAAGACTGATGTGAACCTCTACGGCTTCGGTTCCGCTCAAACAGCCAGAGCTCGATCAAGCAGAGACAGATCACGGAGATCCGGACGCTTCCGCCCATGGCGAAACTCGAGGACGCATGGCAAGGAAACGCAGGCGGTTGTGGTGGGTAGCGGCCGCTGAGTCGAGTGTGGTCGCGCCAGCGGCCGCGGGTGTACAGCGGGCAAGGAGTCCGGTAACCTAGCGGAGCTGCCCCCGAATCTCGCCTCCGGGATGCTTATCAGTGTGCACGTTCACGTACCCCAGGCCGGCTCGGATTGCAGTCAGAGCCTCCGCGAACTCTCCGGAGGCGATACCTTGACCGTCCGGTCCAATGATATCCGCCGGACCGGCGGTCCCGGTCACGGTGCCAGAGGTGGGCGCACACGCACCGGTCGTGGGCCCACCGCACAGAAAGAACATGATGCCGCCGGCCACTCCAGTCTGGCCAAAGTGCACATGGGCCACGTCGGTGGTCGCCCCCTCGAGATTGGAGTAGCTCACGATAAAGTCGATCGTCTCGGCCGCATCGTTGAGACGCAACACCGCGAAGCCACGACCCGTGCTGAAGACGGCCGGCGTTTCATTCCCGCCGTGCAGCCGTGCGGAAAAGCTCCTGCGGCGGCTGTCTCCGCCCTGTGACCCTCCCGCGAGGTCGATGGGCGCCACGACTCCGATCATCGCCAGCACGACGACAGCCATCCCCGCCTGGGCAAATAGACCGCCATTCATGTCATCCTCCTTTGGTGAGGGAAGGATCGAGATGAGCGTTCCGCCTGACGATCGGCAGTGATGCAAAGCATTGTGCGACGGAAGCCCGCACAGGTGTGAGCAAAGTCGGTGCCGCAGCACACGATTTGTGTTCTTACCGCCGAATGGCAGCGGGGAAGCCTTCGGGCTTACGAACTGTGTAACTCGCGTCCATGATTCGTAAGTGCGGCTATGATGGAAATACGTATCGACGTCCCGCGAGCCTCATCATGAGCGACGAGATCCGCCAGCGCTTCCGAGACCTGCACCGTGATGGCCTGTTCGTGATGCCCAATCCGTGGGACATCGGCTCGGCGAAGCTGCTCGCTTCCCTCGGGTTCACCGCGCTGGCCACCACCAGCTCCGGCCACGCCGCGAGCCTTGGGCGGCCCGACCGACACGTCACGCTCGACGAGCTCGTCGAGCACGCGACCGCTCTGGCCCAAGCGATCGACGTGCCGCTCAACGTCGATGCGGAGTACTGCTTTGCCGAGGATACCGCTGGGATCGCGGACACGGTGGAGCGGCTGGCCGACACGGGCGCGGCAGGCTTCTCGCTCGAGGATTTCAATCCGATCGCCAAGCGCATCGACCCGATCGGCCGAGCGACCGAACGGGTCGGCGCGGCCGCTGCGGCGGCCCGCCGTCACGGGCTCGTTCTCACGGCCAGGGCCGAGAATCACATCTGCGGCATCCAGGATCTCGATGACACCATCAGGCGGCTGGTAGCCTACCGCGATGCTGGCGCCGATGTCCTCTATGCGCCTGGTCTCACCGCCATCGATGACATCGAGCGTGTGGCGTCTGCAGTTGGCATCCCGGTCAACGTCCTCCTTCTCGCGAAGGGACCATCGATCGCCGAGCTGGTCATGGCGGGCGTCCGCCGTGTATCAACCGGCGGTGCGCTTGCGCGCGCAGCCTACGGTGGCCTGCGCCAAGCGGCCACGGAGCTCTTCGAGTCGGCATCAATCGTCGGTCGAGTCCCGAAACCCTGAACGAGTGGAACGACTCTCGGTCGCTCACGCGAACGAAGGCAACAATCGTCCGCCTGCTTCGACACCGCGCGCCGCCACTGGTCAGAGGGAGAAGCGTGACGAATGCGTGTGTTGCTTCACATGTGCCATCCGCATCAACTCGTTCCAGGACCAGTCCGGCACAAGCCTTGTGCCAGGCCGTTAACAGATCGTGAACCAACGATTCGGCCGCGTCGTCAGTGACCATCACCGCGATATCAATGTCACGGGTCGTTCGCGGTTCCACACGAAACCGAAACCGCCAGGCCTCCGATGAGGGCCCCGTGTGATGGAGCTCGTTGAGGATTTCCGCAACGTCTCCAAGGAGTGCTAGCGGACAGGGTGGGTCTATCGGCGCGGCCACGGGACCACCCGCCCCACGCCGTCGCCATGCTCGGCACCCGGACGCTCGCGAAGCCAGGCCCCGAGACGACGCGTCAACTCCTCGTCCGACATGCCAGGAAAGGCCCGGCGCAGTTGGAGTCTCTTGAGAACGAAGGCGCTCTTGAAGAGCTACTGCCCAAATAGGTCGGTGCGCTCGGGCCCGCCGGACCACGAACGCAGGTAATTCACGCCGTTGTTCACCCGACGGCCCAGAGCGCTCAATCGCTGCATCGTCTCGGGCGTGAACTGTGACTTGTGGCAGGCGAGCGCCGCGCGTGCCTTGGCTTCGTCTTCCTCGGAGTAAGGCACGCGCGTGTTCAGGAACGTCTCGTCCGTCTGCTTGAACACTGGGAGCTTCAGGGCGCTCGATACGTCAGGCGTCAGACCCTTCGCCGGCAGCGCGGCATAGTACAGGAGCGGTGTTGCCTCTCCCGCTTGCACGATTTGCGTCACGGCGGCGCTCACGAGACGATGGTCTGCGTGTCCGTAGCCGCCTTCGGGACCCCACGTCACTATCGCGTCAGGGCGTAGGTCGGCAATTACCTTTTCGATCTTCGAGACCAATTCGCCCAGCACCTGAAACTCGCTCAAGCCACCATCCGGCAGGCCCAACATGAGGGCGGGTGGATGCCTGGTCGCGCACGCTGTTTGTCGCGCTCCTTCGCCGCTACGGCTTGAAACACTATCGCTACCACGGCCAGCGGCGCACCACCGTGATGGTCAAGGTCACGAAGTCGTTCGTCGATCAAACGCTCTGGCCCGAGTTTCAGCAGCTTCTCACGGTGCTCGAGGAGCACCTCGAAGAAGTGACCCGGCGCGTGATTGACAACGCCCTCGGCGGCGATGACACGAGCACGGACGTCCGCTGGGGCGCGGCGTATTAGCCACGTCGTGAAGGGGCGAGCCTCTCGCCAGCCTTCTACGGAATCGCACCCGATTCTCGCGAAGCGAACTGGCCGCGCGGCCAGTTGGGCACAGGAGTTGTGCCGCCTTTGCCCGCCTTTTATGGCAACCTCGATCCCGGGACAACGCGTCCGCTTGTCAAAATCCACCGGGTCGGAAAGAATCGCGGCGTGGCCACCTCCATTCTGATCGTCACGGGCGACGCGGGCGAGAGCTACGAGTGTCTCTACGCACGGCACCGGCTGCTCGAAGCGGGGCTCACGCCAGTCATCGCAGCACCGAGCCGGCGACGGCTACACCTCGTGATTCACGACTTCGAGGAGGGATGGGACACGTACGTCGAGCGTCCTGGCTCCGGCGCCGACGCCGACACGTCGTTGGACGACGTGCGCGTGGATGATCATCAAGCGGTGCTGGTGCTCGGCGGTCGCGCACCAGAGTATCTGCGGCACGACCCGCGCGTCCTCGACCTCGTCCGGGCGTTCGACCGCCAGGAGAAGTGGATCTTCGGTATCTGCCACGGCGTGCAGATCCTCGCGGCGGCCGACCTGATCGACGGGAAGCGCGTCACGGCATACGCACACTGCCGCTGGGAGATCGAGGCGGCCGGCGGGACGTATGTCGCCGAACAGCAAGCCGTGCGCGATGGCCGCCTCGTCACCGGTCAGACGTGGCAATCGCATCCGGAGTTCTATCGCCTCGTCTTCGAGTGCCTCCGCGGCTGAGTCCGCAAATACCGACTCCTAGCTGGAACGCAGCGCCTTGCCGAGCCATGCCGCGATCGCGCGTGGCAGCTCGGGGCTGATCGTCCGGTCTGCAAGGACGGCGTACTCCTGCACGGCGCCGGTGCGCGCCTTGACGAACAGGTGGTTCAGCCCGGGGAGCTTGACGAGATCGGCGGCGCCGCGGCCGTCGTTTCGCGCGCGGGCCATGGCCAAGAGCTTGTCGGCATGATGCGGGCGCACCTCGGTATCGAGCTCGCCCTGCACCACCAAGATTGGCTGCTTGACGTCTTTCATCACCTCCGCCGGAGTGTAGGCGAGCATGCTGCGGAACGACGGCGTATCCGACTGCTTCCGAACGGGCGCCGGCACCTTGTCCCAATCCACACCGGTCAACACCGCATGTTGCATCGTGAGCTGTTGCGCCATCTTCTGCTCACGCTCCTCGTCCGAGAGCCGCATGTCAGACAGCACGCCTTTCTGCTGCTCGAGCAACAGATCTGAACCGCTGACGCTGGCAGCGGCCATCAGCACGAGCGCTCGAATCCGCTTCTCACGCTTGCCGGCAAGCATCGCGACCCACGCACCTTCTCCGTGACCCACGACAGCAATCCGATCGTCGTCCACATCGTCACGGTCCCGCAGGTAGCGGACAATGGCGCGCACGTCTTCTGCATAATCCTCCAGCTCGGCGGCTTCGGTGCGGCCGCCGCTCTGGCCAACGCCGCGCCTGTCATAACGGATGACGAGATGCCCGGCATCGACGAGCGCGTTGGCCAGCTGGCCGAGGACCGGAATGCCGAAGATGGTCTCGTCCCGATCGCCTGCCTCGGCGCCAGCGACCAGGACAACGGCTGGATAGTCGGGCGGCTCGGGATCCCGTCTCTCTTCCTCGTCGTCTTCCGAATCGTCCGGCTCTGGGGGCTCGGGCGGCAACGGCTTCGACACCGTGGCGGCCAGCGCAAAACCGGAGGCCTCGATTCGCACGTCCTCGTCGTTCTCGCGCCACACTTTGACCTGGCGCGTCGAGACGGCTGCCAGATCCTCACGCACGAAGTCGAGCGACTCCGAGGGGACTGCCATCCGCAGCAGGCCGCCCTTGTCATCGAGCCACACGTCCATCGTGAGCGCGCCGCCCGGCTTCTTCTGCTGCACCGGCAAGGTGATGCCGATGCGCTTCACATCGAACGTTCCATCGGTGGTCTGGATGCGCTCTTTGTCGATGCGGTTCACGCTGACGTCGACCTCGCCAACAGGGGCGATGTATATCTTGATCGATGCGCCCTGCTGTGCGGATGCCAATCGGCGGGCCAGCCCCTGATAGGATCCGAGAAAGAGCACTCCTTGCGCGACCGCCAAGCCTCCAGGCGACACGCGGTCGGTCTTGTCGGCGGTCTTACCGCCCTGCGTGACCTTGCTCGCTGCTCGTCCCCCCGAGAACGTCGTGGTCAGCGAGACCTTGTTGCCCTTGACGAGTGCCTCGAGCGAGAGCCGTACCGGATCGCCGGTAGGTGAGTAAACAGCTTCGGCGCGCTCGAGCGTGATATCGAGCGGCGCTGCCAGCGTGCCACTGGAGGTGATGGTCGTGCCGCTGGCGTTCTCGCTGATTGCCACCTCTTCGCTGCCAAGCGGACGGCCGCCCACGAAGACCCTGAAGACGCGAGCGCCCGGCTTTGTCCCGCCCTGCACCGCTCGCTGTCCCCCGCGGCCTCGGTCCTGTTTCCCGTTTCCCGTTTCCTGCTTCCCAACTCCCGACGCCGGTTGCGGCAGCATGAGCGCCGCCGTTGTGAGCGCGAGGACTAGACCGCTACAATACCGAGCGAAGAGCGTGCCCATGGTTCCAGGATACCTGCTTCCACCGTTAATCGCCTACCAGGCGGCGAAGCGCGGCGCGGCCGTGCGCGACCGCTCAGCGGAGGGTCGCCTTGGCGTCTTCGGCGCGGATCGAGCGGACTGGCTTCAAGGTCTCGTCACGAACGATGTCAAGGCGCTCGTGCCTGGTCAGGGTTGCTACGCCGCGTACCTCACGCCTCAGGGACGCATGCTCTCCGATCTGCGCCTGCTCGCGTTGGACGACGCGTTCTTGATAGACGTGCCAGGCAACGCCCTGGCGTTAGTGGTGGAGCGCTTCGAGCGGTTCATCATCACCGAGGATGTGCATCTCTCGGATCGAACCAGCGAGCTCGGACGTCTGGCTGTCTATGGACCAGAGGCCGCGGGCCGGCTGGCTGGTTGCCTCGACATCAGGGGAGAACGGCTGGCCTCGCTGTCCGAGCACCAACACATCAGCGTGGGCTGGTCGGGTGTCGACGTGCTAGTCGCCGGCTCTCGCGATCTCGGGAGCGTTGCGTTCGACGTGTACGTCCCGCGCGCTCATCTGTCCCGGCTCGAGGAAGAGCTGGGCGGGGCTGGTGTGGTCCGGCTAGACGAGGCGACGTGGCACACGCTCCGCGTCGAAGCAGGACAGCCGTCGTTTGGCGTGGACATGACCGACGACACGATCCCACTCGAGGCCGGGATCGAGGATCGCGCCATCAGCCTCACCAAGGGTTGCTACGTCGGCCAGGAAGTAATCATCCGCGTGCTTCACCGCGGTCAAGGCCGCGTGGCGCGAAAGCTCGTCCGACTTGTCCAGGTGGCGGCGTCGCCTCCATCCGACGCGGACCACGCGGCGTCCGCGAAAAAGGGCGATTGGAGCGCGCCGGCCTTCGTTCGAGATGCAACCATTGCGAGCGGCGAGCGAGAGGTCGGTCGTATAACGAGCGCCGCCTGGTCGCCAGACCTCGGCCGCTCGATCGGCCTCGGCTACGTCCGCCGGGACCTCGCGGAGCCTGGCACGCGCCTAGAGGTTCTCTCCGACGGCGAGCGTGTAGAGGTCTCGGTTGAGTCATAGCGCCGCCTCGCCAACGCGGCCGCAAGAGCGCATTACCGTTGCGGCTGCCGTCATCGAGCGACACGATGCGTTTCTGTTGACACGCCGGCTCGCCGGAACGCACCTCGCGGGGCACTGGGAGTTTCCAGGCGGCAAATGCGAGCCGGGCGAAGCGCTTCCCGCCTGCCTTCTCCGCGAGCTCGACGAGGAGCTGGGCTGCAGCGCGCACGTCCATGAGTGCCTTCTCTCCACGACGCACGCGTATCAGACGCGCATCGTCGATCTCCACTTCTATCGATGCGAGCTCTTGAACGAGCCGCAGCCACGCCTCGGCCAGCAGATGCGCTGGATCCCGCGTCACGAGCTACGCACGCTGCCACTGCCGCCCGCCGATGCGGCCCTCATCGAGATCTTGCAGGAGCGAGGGGCGAGGGAGCAATCGCGCCCTAGATCCCTAGATCCCTAGATCCCTAGATCCCTTTTGATTCTGGCCCCCGGCCCCTGGCCCCTTGTCTTGCACAGCCGCTCCATCGGACACAGGAGGCACGCTGGTTTTCGCGCCGTGCAGACCATGGCGCCGAGGTCCATCAACGCCTGGTTGAAGTCGAAGACGTTCTGCCGCGGCAGTAACAGACGCGACAGCTCCCAGAGATCCTTTTGCGTTCGATGCGCCTTGGGATCTCCCTGACTGATGAACACGCGGAACAGGACGCGGGCGACGTTCGTGTCGAGGATTGCGGCACGCTGTCCAAAGGCGAAGCTGAGCAAAGCGCCCGCCGTGTAGGCGCCGATGCCCTTGAACGTGCGGAGCGTTTCCTCGTCTGCCGGCAGCGTGCTGTCGTAGCGCGCCACGGCCTCGCGCGCGATCGACTGCAGCCGGCTCGGGCGGATGTTGTAGCCCAGCGGATACCAGATTCGAACGACCTCTTCCTCACTGGCCTCGGCAAGCGCCTCCAGCGTCGGATACTTGGCGAGCCATTCCTCGTACTTTGGCAACACCCGCTCCACCTGCGTCTGTTGCAGCATCACCTCGGATACCAAGATGTGATACGGATCAGTTGTCTCACGCCAGGGGAGCCGTCGTCCGTGGCGGCGATACCAGGCCAGGAGCCGCGTGCGGAACTGGCGGCGTGTGGAGGCCGACGGCAGCGCCGGGAGGTCGGTTGATGGAGAAGCGCCCGTTTTCGACCCTACCCGTCGTCCGTCCCGTCTCGCCA
>JBOGIN010001276.1:0-15959 GCA_050742275.1 Vicinamibacteraceae bacterium | reverse complement strand
CCGCAGGTCGGCGAGATCTTCGACGTCGACGATCTGCACGTCGAGGTGCTCGAGGCGGAGCACCGCCGTATTCTGAAGGTCCGGGTCAGACGAGCGCTCGTGCCTAGCAATGAATAGGGGTCAGGGGTCAGGGGTCAGTAGGCTCCAGGCCTGATGCCTGCTGACCCCTGACGCCTGATCCCTGACGCCTACTGACCCCTGATCCCTGACCCCTACTCTGATGATGCGTTCCGGCTTCGTTGCCCTCTTCGGTCGTCCCAACGCGGGGAAGTCGACGCTGCTGAACCGCGTCGTCGGGACGAAGCTTGCCATTGTCTCCGACAAGCCGCAGACGACACGCCATCGGATCCTTGGCGTGAAGAACTACCCAGACGGGCAGATCGTGTTCGTCGACACGCCGGGCGTCCATCGTCCCCTCCACCGGATGAACGTGCGGATGGTCGACGCTGCGTTGGGATCCGCACGCGATGCGGACGTTGTCGTCATGCTCGTGGACGCCAGCCAGAACACCGGCTCGGGTGACCGCTATTTGCTCGACGCCGTGCGCTCCGTGACAGTGCCCGCCGTGCTGGCGCTGAACAAGATCGATCGGATTGCCAAGCCGCGCTTGCTGCCGCTCATCGAGTGGTATCGTGCGGAGCACGACTTTGCAGAGGTCGTGCCGATCTCGGCCCTCACGGGCGACGGCGTCGACGTCCTCGTGCAGGCCGTGCTTCGCCTCCTCCCCGAGGGCGAGGCGCTCTATCCAGAGGACTATCTGACCGATCAGCCCTTGCGTCTCCTTGCGGCCGAGCTCGTACGAGAGCAGGTGCTGCGCCACACCCACGCCGAGCTGCCGTTCACGACAACGGTGCTCGTCGATCGCTTCGAGGGCGAAGAGGACGAGGGTGGGCTCTTGCACATCTACTGCTCGATTGTCGTCGAACGCCCTTCGCAAAAAGGCATCGTGATTGGCCACGCCGGGCAGATGATCAAGCAGATCGGGACCGCCGCACGCCATGAGCTCGAAGCGCTCATGGGCCGGCACGTGTATCTCGACCTCCACGTGAAGGTGCGGGAGGACTGGCGCGAGAACGAGCGCCTGCTCGACGACGCGGGTCTGCCTGGGCGCCGCACCTAGCCGCGGCCGCGTTTCTCCTGACGCGCGTTACCGAGCCGTGTTACATTCAAGCGTTTGGGGTCGTTTCCCGGGCGCGCCCATAGCACTCCTCAGAACCGCCGCCGACTGACCCCACCTTTCGCGGGAGATTCCTCATGCCGCCGCGGAGACTGGACGTCGTCATCGACTCGGTCCGGCGCCTCCTTCGTATTGGCGCGACGGCCAACCTGCTCAACCTGCTACAGAAGCAGCATCCCGCCGATCTGGCTCAGGTATTTGGAGAGCTGGCGGAGCGCGACCGGCTCGCGGCGTTCAGCGTGCTCGTCGAGCGCAGCTCCCGCCTGGCCATGGAAGCGTTGAGCGAGCTGGGACCGGAATCGGGTGCGGCGCTGCTCGCGGACCGACCGGCCGAGGAGATCGCCCGGCTGATTCAGGAGCTCCCCTCGGACGACGCGGCGGCGTTGCTGGACTACCTGCCCGAGGAGCTGGCCAATACGGTCATCGATCTCATGCGCCGGAAGGAGGGCGCCGAGGTCGAGAGCCTGCTCGAGTACGAGGAGAACACGGCGGGCCGCATCATGAACCCGCACGTGTTTGCGCTGGCCGAGGACCTCACGGTGGGGGAGGCGATCAACGAGCTCCAGCGTGCCCGTGACGTCGAGATGGTCTTCTATCTCTACGTCGTCGACGCGCGGCGGCATCTCGTGGGCGTCGTCTCGCTCCGCCGCTTGCTGCTCGTCTCGCCCGAGACGCCGCTCAGGCGCATCATGTCGGCCGACGTCATCAGCGCCCGCGTCGATACGGACCAGGAGGAAGTCGCGCAGCAGGTGGCGTCGTACAACCTGCTGGCGATGCCCGTGGTCGACCACGACAGCAAGCTCGTGGGCGTCATCACGGTTGACGATGTCATCGACGTCATCAAGGACGAGGCGACGGAAGACATCTATCGCCTGGCGGGTGTGTCGGGGGACGAGCGCGTGTCCACGCCTATCCGCAACGCGCTCCAGAAGCGCATGCTCTGGTTGGCGGTGAACCTCGTGATGGCGTTCATTGCCTCGACGGTCGTGTTCCTCTTTCGGGAGCCGATCAGCAAGGTGGCCGTGCTGGCGGCGCTCATGCCCATTGTCGCCGGTATGGGAGGCAATGCCGGCACGCAGACGCTGGCGGTTGTCGTGCGCGGTCTCGCGCTCGGTGAGCTGACATGGGCGAACACGTGGAAAGCGCTCGTCAAGGAAGTGACCATGGGGATTGGCAACGGTCTGGTGATTGGAGGCGTGGCCGGGACCGGCGCCTGGCTGTTCTACGGGAATCCGTGGCTCGGGCTCATCCTGCTGATGTCGATGGTCGTCAACATGTTGGTGGCGGGCGCGGCGGGCACGTTGATTCCGCTCGGTCTCAAGGCGCTCAAGATCGATCCCGCGCTGGCGTCGAGCATCTTCATCACCACCTTCACCGACGTGTTCGGCTTCCTGACGTTCCTTGGCCTGGGCACGTTCTTTCTGAACCGCTTGCACTGAAACGCGAGCGACGACCTGAAACTAGTGGAGCGCCAGCACGGCAGAGGCGAGATCCCACGCGCGTAAATACATCACACCAGCGACAGTTCGATAAGCGGGAGGGCGCCTTGCCGTTCGACGACGCGCCTCAATCCGGCCATGTCGAGCTCATTGCCCGTCGAGTCCTCCACCTCGAGGAGGCCATCGGTGACCAAAACCAGCAGATCGCCTGGCTGCCATCTGACCCGCATCGTCGTGAACGATTGGTTGGGGCGGACACCAAGCGGCAGATTAGCGCATCTCAGCTCGCAGACGGCTCCGTCGTGCGCGGAGTAATGCAGGATAGGCGGATGGCCCGCTGTCGCGAGCTCCACCTCGTCGCCTCGCCCCGCGACGTACGCGAAGGTGACGAACATCGTCGACTTCTTCAGTGGATGAATCACCCTGTTCAGATGGTCGAGCAGAGGCTGGACATTCGCTGAGCCGCTGACCCGCGTTCGGACGGCGCTCTTCACCATCCCCATCACGACACCGGGCGCCACGCCGTGGCCCGAGACGTCGGCGATGTAGGCGAGCCATCCCTCGCTCGATGACACGACGTCCACGAGATCGCCACCTACCTCGCTGCTCGGATGGGATTCGGCGTGAATCTCGGCGCCGGCTAGCTTCACGGCCAGGGGCGGCACCAGGAGACGGTGAATCTCGCTGGCCAGCGCGATCTCCGCTCGGTAGTGGAAATAGCGTTTGCCTTCCAGCGTGATGAATCGGTAGAAGCAAAGATACGCGAGGTTGACGGTTGCCATGATCCCCCGGCGCCGTCCGCAATCAGGCGCATTCTTAGGGCGTTGATGTGCTGTTCCTCCATGGGGCGAGGTAGCGGCTCAGCCGGTAGCAGGGTGGGGAGGCCCACCATCGCGAATATCCACGCAACCAGCCACAGGGCGTAAAGTAGCTTCGCCCGATGCTTGAAGCGGATTCCAATGAGCGCCAGGGCGCTCATGAAGCCACCGGTGCTGACCACCCGCAGAGCCCGCGCGAGCACTGGTTGCTGGCTTAGTACGAACAGATCCGCGGCAAAGCCGAGGGCGCTGAACATCAGGAATACGCCGGTCAGGAAGATCACCAGCGACCGCGTGGGCAGCGCCTCCCAGAAGCCACCAGTCGGCCGAAGCGGAGACGGCGCGCGTAGGGCATGAGCCAAACGACCAAGCACCTCGCGCAGTCTACATCGGTTCACGCGCTTCAGCCCCCACCGTGGTCTCGAACCTCGCGCGCCGAGCCCTCAAACCTCCGTGCCTTGCACCTACTGTTAGAATAACGAGACGTATCGGCCGCCGGTCGTCCCCGAGCAGTGACGTGGTTCGACAGCCGGCCCCTTGGAGACGGGGACGCGAACGAGGCTCGGCGCTGTCATTTCCGGTGCCGGTGGGGACGCCATGCCGCTCTATTCGGGCGAGGCGCTGATCCTTCGCACCTACAAGCTCGGCGAGGCCGACCGCATCGTCGTCTTCCTAACGCGCGACCGCGGCAAGAAGCGGGGCGTCGCGAAAGGCGCGCGGCGGGCCCGGTCGCGGTTTCTCGGCGCGCTCGAGCCGTTCACGCGTGCCAGCATCGCTTACTACGAGCGGGAGCACCGCGAGCTGGTGCGACTTGGTGAGGCCGAGTCGCTCAGATCGCCGCTTGCCGCACAGCAGGGGGATGCCTTCGGGTACGCGGTGTACTTCGCGGCGCTTCTCGACGAGTGGCTCCCCGAAGGTGACGTGCACGAGCACGTCTATCGGTTGGGCGTCACGACACTCGAAGCGCTGACCTCGGAGGTGCCGCTCGAGAGGCTGGGGCGGTACTTCGAGTACTGGTTGCTGCGGCTCCAGGGCGTGTACCCCTCGATTGAGGCGTGCGCGCGCTGCGGGCGGCCGTTCGCGGCGGGTGCCCGCCTCGCGGCTCGCGCGCATTTGTTCGTCTGCCTGGCTTGCACGCCGGAGGATGGCGGCGTGAGACTCTCGACCGACGCGTTCGATTTCCTACGATGGTGTGCTCGCGTCGCACCATCGGCGCTCGGAAGCGTCTCGATGCGCCAAGGTGCCCTGGCAGAGCTGGACGCGGCCCACCGCGCGCTTTTCGCATGGCACCTCGAAAAGGATCCCCGACCGGGCCGTGTGCTCCGCGAGATGGGGCAGTTGTGAGTTTGAGTTTTTGAGTTGGGTGCCGGGGTGCGCACGGTGGGCTCACGCGTGGAGCGGTGGTCGGTCTCATGACTCTGGCTGAAGACTCAGAACTCAAACTCAAAACTCAACACTTCCATAGATGACGCTGCAGGACCTGATTTTCAAGCTTTCACAGTACTGGGCCGCACAAGGATGCTTGATCCACCAGCCGCTCGACACCGAGGTGGGCGCTGGCACGATGCATCCGGAGACGTTCCTGCGCGTGCTGGGTCCGCAGCACTGGAAGGTGGCGTACGTGCAGCCCTCCCGCCGGCCCGCCGACGGCCGCTATGGAGAGAACCCGAATCGTCTCTACAAGCACCATCAATTCCAGGTCGTCCTCAAGCCGGCGCCGGACGATGTGCAACAGCTCTACCTGCAGAGTCTCGAGGCGGTCGGCATCGATCCGCGGGTGCACGACATTCGGTTCGAGGAGGACAACTGGGAATCGCCGACGCTCGGGGCCTGGGGCATCGGCTGGCAGGTGCTCTTCGACGGTCTCGAGATCACGCAGTTCACCTACTTCCAGCAAGCGGGTGGCCTGGAGCTCGCGCCCATTTCGGCCGAGCTGACCTACGGGCTCGAGCGCATTGCCATGGTGCTGCAGCGGGTCGAGAACGTGTACGACCTGGCCTGGGCGCCGGGCGTGAAGTACGGCGACGTGCGCCATCGAGACGAGGTGGAGCAGTCGAAGTACTCGTTTGGAGAGGTGGAAGGCATGCCGCGTGATCGGTTTGCCGCGTTCCACCGCGATCTTTTCGACCGCCATTTCGAGTTCGGGCAGGCGCTGGTGGAGGCGAATCTCGTCTTGCCGGCGCTCGAGCAGTGCCTCAAGTGCTCTCACGTCTTCAATGTGCTCGACGCGAGCGGTGGCGTGGGGGTGACCGAGCGCACGGCGTACATCCTGCGCGTGCGACAGTTGGCCGTGGCAATCGCGCGCGCCTACATCGAAGAGCACGCCGTGGCGCCCGTGCGGGAGACGAGCGAGACGTGATGGACCGTGAGCTGTTGCTGGAAATTGGGGTCGAAGAGCTGCCGGCGTCCTGGCTGACGCCGCTGACCGACCAACTGGCGGAGCGGCTCTCGGCCGAGCTGGCGAGGTTTCGACTGACGCCGGGAGCGCCGGTCGAGACCTTCGCGACACCCCGCCGACTGACGGCCACCGTGGCCAAGCTCGCAGAGCGGCAGTCGGACCATGAGGAGACGGTCACCGGACCGCCGGTGACCGCGGCCTATGGGCCGGATCGACAGCCGACGCCCGCGGCGCTCGGCTTTGCGCGGAAGCACGGCGTGGAGGTGGGGGAGCTCGAGCACGTCGAGACCGCTCGGGGGACGTACCTCGCCGCGCGGAAGCGGGAGCGCGGCCGGGCCGCCGTCGACGTGCTGCCGGGTGTGCTGAGCGCCGTGTTGTTGGGGCTCTCGTTCCCGCGCCAGATGCGGTGGGACGCCTCCTTGGAGGAATCCACGTCGGCCAAGGGGCCCGCGGGCAAGGCGGCGAGCGAGCTGCTTTTTGGGCGTCCCATCCGATGGTTGCTGTTCTTGTACGGCGGCCGGGTAGTGCCGTTCGTGATTCGCCGGACACCGCTCGCCCAGACCACCAGCGTGCAGGACGTGCGGTCTGGCGCCGTCACCTACGGCCACCGCTTTCTCGCGCTCAGCGGCCGGCCGGGCCGCACCATCAAGGTGCGCAGCTTTGCCGACTACCGGACGCGCCTGGGGGAGCATTTCGTGTTGTTGGGGCATCAGGAGCGCTCCCAGCGCCTCATGCGCGAGCTGGATACCCACGCCCGGCGGCTCGGCGGACGGGTGAGCGGGTCGGCGCAGGCCGCGCTGGTCGAAGAGGTGGCGGACCTCGTCGAGTACCCCTGCGTCGTGGCCGGTGTGTTCGCGCCGGAGTTCCTCGACCTTCCGGAAGAAGTGCTGACCACGACGATGATCCACCATCAGCACTACTTTCCGGTGGCCGACGAGCAGAACAGGCTGATGCCGGCATTTCTGGCCGTGACCAACACCGAGTCGGATCAGGTCCAGCGGATTGCCGTCAATGCCGAGCGCGTGCTCTCAGCGCGCCTGCGCGATGCGCGGTTCTTCTGGGACGCCGATCGGCGCACGCCGCTCGAGGCCAAGCTCGCCCGACTCGATACGCTGTTGTTTCACAAGCGGCTCGGCAGCTACCGCGCGAAAGCGGAGCGTCTGGAGCGGCTTGCTGGATGGCTCGCCGGCGAGATGCTCGCGAGCGAGGAGACGCGCCGCCACGCGGCGACCGCGGGTCGACTCAGTAAGGCGGATCTCACCACCGAGATGGTGCGAGAGCTCACCGAGCTCCAGGGGACGATGGGCGGGATTTACGCGCGCGAGGAAGGACAGCCCGAGGCTGTCTGGCGAGCGATTGCCTATCACTACCTGCCGGTGGGCGTGGAGGCTGACCTGCCGCCGAGCGATGGGCGGCTCGCTCCCGCCGCGGTCACCTGGGCGGCGGTGGCGCTGGCCGACAAGCTCGACTCGCTCGTGGCCATGTTCGGCGCCGGCGAGACGCCTACCGGCACACGTGATCCCTTCGGACTGCGCCGGCAAGCCCAGGGGCTCTTGAAGCTGCTCGTGGACCTTCCGGAGGTGGTGCGCGTGGACACCGCGCTCCGACTCGATGCGCTCGTGGCCCAGGCGCACGGCGTGCTGGCCGACGGCCTCGGACCGTCGTGGCCGGCGGCGGGGGACACCGCCGACGGCGCGCTCGCCACGTTTCTCGTCGAGCGGCTCCGGTATCTCTTCGAGCGGCGGGGATACCGGTACGACGAGATCAACGCTGTCGTGCCGGCAGACCGCGATCTCACGGGGCTCAGCCCGCTTGCCGCGCGCCGCCGCCTCGAGGCCCTTCGGGCGTTGCGCGACTCACAGGACTTCGAGGCGCTTGCGGTGCTGTTCAAGCGCGTGAAGAATATCGCGCGCGAGCTGCCGGCCGACGCAGCGCGCGAGGCGCCGCTGCGCGCGTTGCTGCAGGAGCCGGCAGAGGTCGCGCTGCTCGAGGCCATCGAGACGCGGCGACCCAGTATCGAAGCGGCAGTCGCGCGCGAGGATTTTACGTCGGCGCTGACGGAAGCCGCCGGGTTTCGTTCAGCGGTTGACACGTTCTTCAACGACGTGTTCGTCATGGTCGACGACCCGGCGCTCAGGACCGCACGGCTGCGGCTCGTGGCGGACTTGCGCGACCTGGTGCTGCGCATCGCGGACATTTCTGAAATTCAGGGATCAGGGATCAGGGGTCAGGGATCAGCAGGCGTCAGGCCTGAGGCCTACTGACCCCTGACGCCTGAGCCCTGACGCCTTTATTTTGGGATAGGAGACCTAATGGCGAAGAAGCGAGGGAGTGTGAGGGGACCATCGGCAGGAAAGGGCGGGCGGACACGAGCCGGGCTGCAGAAGCGGCTGCCAGCCAAGGTGACCAAGGCGGTTGTCCGACGCGCCGCGAAATCGACGCGAGCGGCGAAGACCGCCCAAGCACGGCGAAAGCCTGCGGGCATCACCAAGGGCAAGGCGACGAAGCGCGCCGGCACGAAGTTCGTCTATTTCTTCGGGGGCGGCAGGGCCGAAGGCAACAAGGGCATGCGCGATCTTCTCGGCGGCAAAGGCGGTGGCCTCGCCGAGATGACCAACGCCGGCCTGCCGGTGCCGCCGGGCTTCACCATCACCACGGAAGCATGCACGCAGTACTACGTCAGTGGGCGAAAGACACCCGCCGCGGTCGACGTGGAGATGCTCGCGAACGTCAAGAGGCTGGAGCGGGCCGCAGGCGCCGAGCTCGGATCGACCAAGAACCCGTTGCTCGTTTCCGTACGTTCCGGCGCGAAGTTCTCGATGCCGGGGATGATGGATACGATTCTCAACCTCGGATTGAACGACGAGAGCGTCGAGGGCCTGGAGGCACGGACCGGCAACGGCCGCTTCGCCTACGATAGCTATCGGCGCTTCATCCAGATGTTCGCGAACGTCGTCCTCGAGATTCCCAAGGAGGCGTTCGAGCATGAGCTCGACGCGGTGAAGGAGGCCAGCGGCGTGCAGCTCGACACGGGGCTGAACGAGGCCGCCTTGAAGGAGGTCGTCGAGCGTTACAAGGGCGTCATTCGCAAGAAGACGCGACAGGCGTTTCCACAGGATCCGGCCGTGCAGCTTCGCATGGCGCGCGACGCCGTGTTCCGGTCGTGGAACAATCCGCGAGCGATCGAGTACCGGCGCATCTACGAGATTCCGGACGATATCGGCACGGCGGTGAACGTCCAGGCCATGGTGTTCGGCAACACGGGAGAGCGGTCTGCGACGGGCGTTGGATTCACGCGAAATCCCGCCAGCGGCGCGAAGGAGTTCTTTGGCGAGTTCCTCGTGAACGCCCAGGGCGAGGATGTCGTGGCCGGGATCCGTACGCCGCAGCCGATCGCTGCGCTCGAAAAGGTGATGCCGAAGGCGTACAAGGAGCTTCGGCAGATTACGGCACGCCTCGAGAAGCACTACCAGGACGTCCAGGACTTCGAGTTCACGATCCAGGACGAGAAGCTCTACATGCTGCAGACGCGGAGCGGCAAGCGGACCGGTTATGCCGCGGTCGTCATCGCGACCGACATGGTGCGGGAGAAGCTGATCTCGCCGCGGGAGGCGGTGCTGCGTGTCGAGCCGGAGGCGCTCTCGCAGTTGCTCGCGCCGGTGTTCGATCCGGCCGCATGGAAGAAGCTGTCGGTGGCCACCAAAGGGCTGCCGGCGTCGCCAGGCGCGGCATCCGGTCAGGTGGTCTTCACCGCGGAGGAGGCGGAGGCCGGAGTGGCGGCGGGCAAAAAGGTGCTCCTCGTGCGCAAGGAGACCGTGCCAGACGATATTCGCGGCATGTACCTCGCGCAAGGTGTGCTCACGGCCACCGGCGGCATGACGTCGCACGCGGCCGTCGTCGGCCGTCAGATGGGCAAGCCATCGGTAGTGGGTGCGGGCGATATCCGTATCAGCGAGATCAACAAGACGTTCACGGTGGACGGCCATCTGGTCAAGGAGGGTGACTGGGTCTCGTTCGACGGCCTCACCGGAGAGGTGAAGCTGGGGCAGGTGGCCACGACGCCGAGCGATATTCTGCGTGTCGTTTCAGGCGACCTGAAGCCGGAACAGTCCGACATCTACCGGCGCTTTCGCCAGATTCTCGCGTGGGCCGATAAGTTCCGCTCGATTGGCATCCGGGCGAATGCCGATCAGCCGGACCAGGCGGAGCTCGCCTATGCGTTCGGCGCACGCGGCATCGGGCTGTGCCGGACCGAGCACATGTTCTTTGGTGAGAAGCGCCTGCCGCTCGTGCAGCGCATGATCCTCGCCGACAACGAGGTGGACCGCCGGAAGGCGCTCGATGGCCTGCTTCCGATGCAGCGGGACGACTTCTACGGCGTGTTCAAGGCGATGCACGAGTGCCCGGTGACCATCCGCCTCATCGATCCGCCTCTGCACGAGTTCCTGCCGAAGCGCGAGGATCTCATGGTGGAGATCGCCAAGCTCGAGACCAAGGGCAGCCACGGCGTCGAGCTGGAGAAGAAGCGGGAGCTGCTGGCGCGCGTGGAGCAGTTGCACGAGTTCAATCCAATGCTCGGCCATCGTGGGGTGCGGCTGGCCATCACCTATCCGGAGATCGCCGAGATGCAGACGCGTGCGATCTTCCAGGCCGCGTGTCAACTCAAGAAGGAAGGCTACAAGACGGTGCCGGAGGTCATGGTGCCGCTGGTGGGCGACGTGCGGGAGCTGCGCGACCAGAAGGCGATCATCGACCGTGTCGCGGCCGAGGTGATGGCGGAGTCGGGTGTCAAGGTGAAGTACCTCGTCGGGACGATGATCGAGGTGCCGCGGGGCGCGCTCACGGCAGACGCGGTTGCCACCGAGGCGCAGTTCTTCTCGTTCGGCACGAACGACCTCACCCAGATGACCTATGGGTTCTCGCGCGATGATATCGGCAAGTTCCTCTCGATTTACCAAGCCAAGAAGATCCTGGAGCGGGATCCGTTCCAGTCCCTGGATGCGACTGGCGTAGGCCAGCTGGTCGAGATCGCCTCCCGCAAGGGGCGCACCGCTCGGCCGGACCTCAAGCTTGGCGTCTGCGGCGAGCACGGCGGGGATCCGTCATCCATCCACTTCTTCCAGAAGGTAGGCCTGGACTACGTCTCGATGTCGCCGTATCGTGTGCCCGTCGCGCGCCTCGCGGCGGCGCAGGCGGCGTTGCAGGTGAAAGTCGGGGATTGAGCCCATGGCTGAGTGAGGGGGTGATGGGGTGGCTTCACCCCGTCACCCCCTCACCCTTTACCGAGTCACCCCGTCGTCGCGAAGCCGCCCATAACGCTCCTCTCGCATCGTATCCGCCACGCTCAGCGTATCCTCCGGCGAGACCCCGAGATGTGCGAGCGCCGTGCGCGTCATCTCCAGGCCTGCCTCGAACTCCGGTTGTACAACTTCGGACACGCCCAGCTCACGAAGCGTATGGACCGCTTCGAACCCCTCGGCGCGCGCCACGAGGCGAACCGAGTCATTCAGCTCCAGTGCGTGTCGGACGACGGCACGCGCAACCGTGAACGATGGTGTGGTCACGATCAAGAGGCGAGCCGTACCCAGACGCGCGGCCTTGAGCACTGTCGGTTGCGCCGCGTCACCGTACACGACAGGATGACCACCCTGGCGAGCCAGCGCGACACGTCGGGAATCCAGCTCGATGAGCACGAACGGGAGGTGGAGTCGTGCAAGCACCTCCGCGATACTGAGACCGACGCGCCCGGCGCCGGCAATGACCACGTGATCCTGGAGCCCTTGCCGAGGGAGGTTGATGCTTTGTACCGGCTCGGCACCTCGGCGCTGCTTGATCCACTCATAGATTGGCGTCGTGAGTCCCGAAACGAACGGCGTTAGCACCATCGTGACGAGCGCAACGTTGAGGACGATGGCGTACAGTTCGGTTGAGATCGACTGCGACGTGACGCCGGCGCGCGCCAGCACGAAGGCGAACTCGCCAACCTGGAACAGCCCTAGGCCAACAGCGAGTGGGATGACGTTTCGGTAGCCAAACAGACGCACGATGAGGCTGAAGAGCACGCCCTTGCCCACGCCAACGAGGCAGACGAGGAGGAGCACTATTGGAAGCTGCGCGAGGAGCAGGGCCGGATCGAGCAACATGCCGACCGAGGCAAAGAAGAGCATGCTGAAGAGGTCTCGCAGTGGGATGATGTCGCTCAGCGCCTGATGGCTGTAGTCGGACTCGCTCAGGACCATGCCCGCCACGAACGCACCGAGCGCATACGAGAGGCCGAACAGATAGGTTACGTACCCAATACCCAGGCCGATTGCCGTGGTTGCCAGCAGGAATAGCTCGCGGGAGTTCCACCGGACGATACGCGCCATCAGCCATGGAATGAGGCGTGTGCCCACAATGACCATCAGGGCGAGAAACGTCGCTGCCCTGACGGTCGCCCAGCCCACGGCCGCGAGGCCCGCCTCTGGCTGTGCGAGCTTCGGGAGGACGATCATCATTGGCGCGATCGCCAGATCCTGGACGACGAGCATGCCCAGCATCACGCGGCTCGAGAGCGTGCCCATCCTGCCTTGCGCTTGAAGCGTCTTGAGCAGCACCATCGTGCTCGAGACCGAGACGAGCGCGCCGAGCCAGATGCCGTCCACCCAGGACCACCCGAGCCAGCGTGCTGTCGCGACGCCCAGCACGATGGTGGCACCAATCTGCACCGGCGTGCCGACCAGGGCCACCCTCCGCACCGGCGCGAGCTCCTTGAACGAAAACTCCAGTCCGAGCGCGAACAGGAGCAGTGCCACGCCGATTTCCGCCAGCAGCTCCACGTCGTGAGGACTGCTCACGGTCAGGCCGCCGGTGTGCGGTCCCACCGCCACACCCGCGACGATGTAGCCGAGGATGAGCGGTTGGCGGAGCTGCTGTGCCACCAGACCGCCGGCGAGCGCGGCGACGAGCACGATAGTGAGATCGGTGGCAAGACCCATGCGTTGCCCGATTGTAAGGGGGAAGGGGCAAATGGAAGGGATCAGGGATCAGGGATCAGGGGTCAGGGGTCAGGGAGGGACGCGCCGCGAGATCCCCCCTCGCCCCTTGCTTGCTAGAATGTCGCAGGTGCCACGGATTCACGTCCTTCCGCCCGATCTCGCCAATCAAATCGCCGCTGGTGAGGTGGTGGAGCGTCCCGCCTCGGTGGTCAAGGAGCTCGTCGAGAACGCCCTCGACGCTGGCGCGCATCGCGTGAGCGTGGACATCGAGCTCGGAGGCAAGGCACGGATTCGTGTGGAAGACGATGGCGAGGGGATGACGCCGGAGGATGCGCGGGTGGCGGTGGAACGCCACGCGACCAGCAAGATCACTAGGGCCGCCGATCTAGAGGCCATCGCCACGCTGGGCTTTCGTGGAGAGGCGTTGCCGTCGATTGCATCCGTCTCGCGCTTTTGCTTGCGGAGCCGTGCCCGAGGGGAGACCTTCGGGTACGAGGTTCGTGTCGAGGGGGGGCAGCGAACAACGGGGCAGGTCGGGGCGCCCGAGGGCACGCTGGTCGAAGTGGCGGATCTCTTCTTCAATCTTCCAGCGCGCCGTAAGTTCCTGAAAGCGGATTCAGCCGAGTCGGCGCAGATCTCGCGCGTCCTCACGCAGCTCGCGCTGGCGTATCCGGAGGTGGGCTTCACGTTGACGAGCGGCGGGCGCCGCGTGATCGAATGCTCACCGGTCGCGACGCTTCGCGAGCGCTTCTATCAGGTCTACCGCGATCGCCGTGAGCTCGTGGAGGTGAAGCGCGAAGGGGGTGGGATCCGCATCGAAGGGTACGCGGCGCCGCTCGCCGAGCAAGGGCCCGTCCGCGGTCCCCAGAACCTCTACGTCAATCGGCGCATCGTTCGCGACAAGACGCTTCAGCACGCCGTTGCTCAGGCGTACAGCGCCGCGACGATCAAGGAGCGAAGCCCTGAGGTCCACCTGTTCCTCACCATGGACCCGCGTCGTGTGGATGTGAACGTGCATCCGACCAAGGCCGAAGTGCGGTTTCTCGATCAGGGGCTCGTGCACGAGGTGCTGCGCCGCGCGCTTACCGATGCGCTCGGCGCCGGCCCAATGCCGGAGCTGCGGCTTCGCCCGACGGCGACCGTCGAGGGCGCGCCTACGCCACTATTGCCCGGTGTATTGACCCTCGCGTCGAGCGTGTCTCCCGGGCCGCGTTCCCTCGACAATTCGCCGGGGGAGGCGCCGCCGCTCGGATCCGAGGCGCGGCATCCCGAGTCGGGGGCGCCCCCGCCCCCGTTCCAGAGGGATCCCGGCAGTGAGCTCGGCATGGCCGTGGGGAGGCTGGTGCCGGAGCGGCAGATGGCTGGGATCGATGGCGTGCAGCCGATGATTCCGCTCGGCCAGTTTCGCGACACGTTCATCGTGGCGGTCGACAGCGAAGGGCTCTCGATCGTCGATCAGCACGTGGCGCACGAGCGCGTGTTGTACGAGCAGATCCTCCGGAGGCTCTCGGCCGGATCCCTCGAGAGTCAGCGGCTGCTCACACCGATCGTGCTCGAGCTGGCTGCCGGCGAGTGCGAGGCGCTGCTCACCCACCAGGCGGACCTCGCTCGGCTCGGCTTCGAGATCGAAGAGTTCGGCGGCGACACGCTCAAGATGAGCGCGATGCCGGCGCTGCTGAAGGTGGACGAAGCGACGTCGGCGGTGCGGGCGCTGGCCAATGATTTCGAGGGGATCGACCGCGGGTCCCGCGTGCATGACGCCCTGGGCCGTATCGCGGCCACGATGGCTTGCCACGCGGCCGTGAAGGCCAACGACCGTCTGACGACGGAGCAGATGCAGTACATCCTCAACGAGCTCCGACGCACGTCGTACTCCAGCGTATGCCCGCACGGCCGGCCGGTGGCGCTTCGTCTCACCCGCCGCGAGATGGAGCGGAACTTTCAACGAGTGTGATCGCTGGAACCCGTGCGCACGGCAGCGTGCCACTGACCGCGCGGCGTGCTCGTGGAGGCCGTGCCACGATCTCTTGCCGGCCTGGCCTCCCGGTATACTGGCTGCAGGTCGTCAGACGCGAAGGGAGAGCACACGATGGCACGGCGGGACAAGACGACGACGTTGCTGATTGCGGACCAGGCCAAGCGCATGAAGATCATCGGGCTGCTCACGCGCGCCTATTGGATGGAGCTCGAGACGGTGATGAATTACCTGAGCCACTCCGTCAACCTCGATGGCGTGCGAGCCGAGGAGATCAAGAAGAGCTTGGCGCAGGACGTCACGACCGAGCTGGGGCACGCCCAGCAATTCGCGCGGCGCATCAAGACGCTCGCTGGCCTGACTCCTGGTAGCTTTGGCTTCAAGCCGGATCAGAAGTACCTCCAGCCGACATCCGACACGGCGAATGTCAAGACGGTCATCGAGGGGGTCATCGAGGCAGAGAAGCAGGCCATCGCGCACTACAATCAGGTCATCACGGTCTGTGATGGCGTCGACTACGTCACCCAGGACATGGTGATTCAAATCCTCGGCGACGAGCAGGAGCACCTGCGGGAGTTCCTCGGGTTCTTGAAAGAGTACGAAAAGAGCTGAGGCTTGCGCGCTCCGGTCACACCGACTTCTTTGCCCGGCGCGCGGCCTGCCAGCGTTCGATGCGTTCGCGGAGCTCGCGCTCGAATCCGCGATCCGTGGGCTGGTAATACTTCCTGGCCCGAAGCTGCGGCGGCAGACATTCCATCCCTGTCACGGCTTCGTCCGCGTCGTGCGCGTACTCATAGTCTTTGCCGTATCCGAGCTCGCGCATGAGGCGGGTTGGGGCATTTCTCAGGTGCAGCGGGACCGGCTCGGCCGCGTCGCGCTGCGCATCTTCCGCGGCACGTGTGTACGCGGTATACGTCGCGTTGCTCTTGGGAGCCGTCGCGAGATAGATCGCGGCTTGCGCGAGCGCCGTGTTCGCCTCCGGCATCCCCAGGAAGTGGGCAGCGTCCCTGGCGGCGACGGTGACGTACAGCGCGTGCGGGTCGGCATTCCCGACGTCTTCCGAGGCGAAGCGCACGAGCCGCCGAGCGATGTAGAGCGGATCCTCGCCGGACTCGAGCATGCGGGCGAGCCAGTACACCGCAGCGTCCGTATCGCTGTTCCTGAGCGACTTGTGC
>JBOGIN010001275.1:0-3204 GCA_050742275.1 Vicinamibacteraceae bacterium | reverse complement strand
TCGCCTCGTTGACGATCTCCTCGAACCGCGACATGTGGACGCCGGCCTGCTGCGGGTTGAGGTCGACCAGCGCTTCGAGCTCGGCGAAGAAGTAATTGCCGGCCGCAGGTCGCACACGCGCCGACGTGCACGCGAAACCCGCGCACGATGGGCCGGACGATCGGCAGATCTTCCTGATACTGCGAGGCCAGGTGCGCGCCATGCACGTCGCCGCCACAGGCGGGACACGCGACGGGCAGCGCCGCCTCGTGGGTTTCATCGATCCGCCGCGGCACGGGCCGGTTGTCGTGGCGCCCGTAGGTTGCGCCCGCGCGCCGGCCCGGCGGGCAACCGCTGCCTTGCCGGTGAGCTTTCGCAAACGGCGCGGCTTTCCGGAAGCCTGCCCGGCGCGCCGCATCGAGCTGATCCTCGAGCCGCTCGTTACGTCGCTTCAGCCGATCACGTTCGCGCTCGGCGCGCGTCAACGCCTCGCGCAGCTTCGCAATCTCGTCCTGCTGTCGTTTGATCAGCGCGTCGCGATCATCCGTCGGTGGGGTGCGCTCAACGGGCACGCATTCGTTATGCCAGAACTGCCCTCTTCGTACAAGTACAAAACATTGGATCGTTGCCGATCATGCGTGGACACCCGTTAAACAAAGACGGGAATGAAACTCCGAATGCCCTCCCGCATCCTTTCTCTCTTGCTGATAGCCGCGTCGAGCCTGCCTGTCGCGATCTTGTCGTCGCCTGTTGGGGGCGAGGCTGCGCAGTCCGCGCCCGAACGCTGGAACATCATCTCGATTGTGACCGACGATCAGGCGCAGTGGAGCGTGGGCGCTTACGGCAACCGCGAAGCGCGCACCCCGAATATGGATCGGCTCGCGCGCGAAGGGGCGCGCTTCCTCAACGCTTTCACCGCGACTCCGGTCTGCTCGCCTAGCCGCGCCTCGTTTCTCACCGGACGCTACGGCACGCAGGTCGGCATCACCGATTGGATCACTTCGGGGGAAGCAAGCGCAGGGCCGGGGCTGCCAAGGGAAGCGACGACGTGGCCGGAGGTGTTGCAGCAACGCGGTTACCGCACCGCGCTGATCGGGAAATGGCATCTGAGAACGCTGCCGCAGTTCCATCCCATGCGGCACGGCTTTCATCACTTCTTCGGCTTTCTGGCCGGTGGCAGCGAGCCGATGCACCCGACCCTGGAAGTCGAGGGCGAAGAGAAACAGCTTCAGGGATCGAAGCCCGATCTGCTGGTGGACGACGCGCTGCAATTCATCGAGGCCAACCGCGCCCGCCCGTCGCCCTGCTGTTGCATTTCCGCGCTCCGCACCTTCCGTATGGGCCGGTGCCGGAGCAGGATGCTGCGCCCTTCAGAGAGCTCGACCCGACCATTCCGGCGTTCAGGGGCAACGATGCGCAGCAGATCAAACGCTGGACGCGTGAGTATTACGCCAGCATCCTTTCCGTCGATCGCAATCTGGGGCGCCTGCTGGCCAGGCTCGAGGAGTCGAATCTGTCGGGCAGGACAATCATCTTGTTCACCAGCGATCACGGCGACATGATCGGGCATCACGGACTGCACACCACAGGCAACGCCTGGTGGGTCGCCGGCGGCGTCAACGGCCCCAGACGCCCGAATATGTTCGAGGAATCCATTCGCGTGCCGCTCATCGTGCGCTGGCCGGGCGTGGTCGCACCGGGACTGGAGATTGCGGAACCGGTTTCCAACATTGATACGTTCGCCTCCGTGCTCGGCATGCTCAACGTTCGGATCCCGAAGCGCGTGAAGCAGGAAGGCGCTGATTTCTCGCCGTTGCTGCGCGGGCAGCAGATCCAATGGCGCGACGCCATCTTCGGCCAGTTCGATGTGCACAACAGCAGCCTGGCATATATGCGCATGATTCGCACCAGTGAATGGAAGCTGGTGCGGCATCACTTCACCAACTTTCTTGACGAGCTGTATGACCTGAAGGCAGACCCGTATGAGATGCGTAACCTCTACGCCAATCCTGACTCCCTTACGGTGCGCGACGGGCTGCAAGAACGCCTGACAGAGTGGCAGCGATCAATCGACGACCCAATCCAGCGAAGATGAGGATGAATATCAGGAGGAAGTTGACGCTCGTGTTGGTTGTCGTGCTGGCTATCGCCGCTAACAATTATTCGATCAGCAAGGGCCAGGCGGTGACGAGGCGGAATGGGCCCAACCTTGCGTTGCCCGAGTCGAAGAAGTTCGTGCCCACCGACGTGGACTTCGACCATCCCATCTATGAAACCTTCTTCGACGACTCGGCGGTATTGAAGGACTGGAAGCTCGAAGGCGGCAAGCAGATGAGCGTGGCGGGCGGGAGCCTGGTACTGGAGAGCGGCGGCAGAAATAATCACCTGGTCTGCTGGCTGAGGACGGAGGCGCCGGCTGATTTCCTGCTGGAGTTCACCTTCCGCCCGCAGAATCGCCAGGAGGGACTGGGCATCGTCTTCTTCAGCGCGCGCGGGCTGAAGGGAGAGAGCGTCTTCGATCCGGCGCTTGCCCCGCGCGACGGGACGTTCGATCAGTACCACAGCGGTGACCTCGACAACTACCACGTCTCCTACTGGGCCGCCGGGCGCGAGACGGCTCACATCCGCAAGAACAGGGGCTTCCAACTCGTCGCCAAGGGCACGGACCTGGTCACTCCGGCACCGGCCCATGCCTTTCAGGCCATTCGCGTCTACAAGCGCGGCGGCAGGATTCGGATCACCGTGGATCACGTGTTGGCGGTGGCCTACGACGACGACGGGAAGACCTACGGACCCGTGCACACCCACGCGGGTTGGATCGGTTTGCGACAGATGGGACACGTTGTGCGCGGCGAGTATGGGCATGTGAAGCTCTTTCCGCTCACCGCAGCGCCGGCAAAGGACAAGAGCCGGTAACGCCGGCAGACACGACTTGAGTCAGGGAGGGCGTGATGAGACGACGCGACTTTTTGAAAACCACAGCGGCCCTGTCCGGGGCACAACTCGTGGGCGGGAACGTGCTGGAGCAACAGACGGGCGGGTCGCGGCCTGGCGGCAATACGGGCCAAACCGCACGCAACTGGGTGCAGCAATATCCACGCCTCTACTTCGATCAGCAGCGGGTTGCACGTGTGCGCCAGCAAGTCAAAGACGATGACGGCGTCAGGCAGCGCTGGTCGAAGCTGTTGGAACGCGCCGACGCGCTCGTGCAGGCGGAGCTCGTGA
>JBOGIN010001274.1:0-2316 GCA_050742275.1 Vicinamibacteraceae bacterium | reverse complement strand
CTTCGAACGAGTGGCTCTCCGCAGGATACACGGCCAGCTCCCAGTTCTCCTTCCGCAACTCGATCAAGCGCTGGGCGAGGCGGACCGAGTCCTGGAAATGCACGTTGGTGTCGACCATCCCGTGGCAGATCAGCAGGGCGCCCTCGAGCCCCTCCGCAAAATAGATCGGCGAGCTGCGAGCATACGCGTCCGCGTCCTCCTGCGGAAAGTTCAGAATGTTCGACGTGTAGTGATGGTTGTAGTGGGCCCAGTCGGTGACCGGCCGGAGCGCGGCGCCCGCCGCGAAGACGCCCGGCTCGGTGAACATCGCCATGAGCGTGAGGAATCCACCGTAGCTGCCGCCGTAGACGCCGAGGCGCTTGGGGTCGGCGCCGTGCTCCTCCACGAGGTACTTCGCGCCGTCCACGATGTCGTCGAGATCCTTGCCGCCCATATGCCGGTAGACCGCCGTGCGCCAGTCACGGCCGTAACCGGCGCTGCCACGATAATCGATGTCGAGCACCACATAGCCGCGTGATGCGAGCAGATGATGAAACATATACTCGCGGTAATAACTGGACCAGTAGCGATGGGCGTTCTGTAGATAGCCGGCCCCGTGGATGAAGATCACGGCCGGACGGCTCTGGGCGCGTCTGGCGCGCAGCATTTCCGGGGTATACAAGCGCGCGCGGACCTTCGCTTCGTCACGCGCCCGGAACGTGACGATCTTTGGATCGAGCCAGGGAAACGACCGCCACTCGGGTGAGGTGCTCGTCGTGATCTGGCTCATACGGCCACCGGCCGCTGATGTGTCGCCGAGCCGCATCAGGTAGACCTCGGGCGGTTTGTTGCCAGCGGAGTACAGGACGCCGGCTCTCGTCCCGTCGGGCGACGGCTCGAGGACGTGGCGGCCGGCGGCGCTCGTGAGGCGAGACGACCGGCCGCCTGCCGTCGGCACGGCGTACACCTGCCGCTCGCCCGCGTCCGCCTGTGTCGACGAGATGTAGAAGCGGCTGCCATCCTGCGAGAGCGTCACCTCCTCCACTTCCCAGCGGCCTTCCGTCAACGCTTTGGCGGCTGGCTTCTCCGCGAGCACGTCAACCAGATAGAGATGCGTCCAACCGCCGTGCTCGGCGAGGAAGTAAACGTGGCGGTTGTCCGGGAGCCAATCCACGTGGCTGTCGCGCCGCACCCACGCCTCGTCTCGCTCATGGTCGAGCACCCTCGTCTCTCCAGTCTCCGCGATGATCCGGACAATCCATCGGTCCTTGTTGTCGCTCGATCGAATGACCGCGATGGCATGGCGGCTGTCGTTGGACAGCTTCAGATCGAGCCAGTCCACCGTTGGGGCCGCGGCACCGATCTCGGCGGGGCCTGCCGTGGGCTTCGGCGCTGGCTTCTGGGCAGTGTCGCCGCGAGCGTGCTCATCCTCGTCGGCAGCCTCTTCGACCGCCCGTGGTGCGGCATCCGGCGTGGTGGCATTGGCCGTCCTCGAGGCGGGCCGGTCCCGCTCCAATCGGGTCTGCTCGGGCGGCGCATCACGCCAGCGAACCCACGTGGCCTTTCGCGTGTGGAGATCGAGCACCGCCAGCGAGCGTCTCTCTTGCGCGTCGCCGACCTTCGTGCGCGTGCGAACGTCCTGCGTGTACGCAGATTCGGTGACGTAGTTGGGGACGTGGGCCGTCGCGGCATTCGCTGGCTGCTCGGATACCAGCACGTATGCGTATCGCTCTGAGGCATCCAGCGCAGCATCCTCGACCGATTGACGGTCGTTGAGCTCGAGGCGCGGGGGCTCGCGGCGCTGCCGCCGCTCTTCCGCTTCCTTCTTGCGACGCGCCGCCTCGCGAACATGCGCCAGCAGCTTGGCCTCCTCCCGCTCGAGGTATTGCTGGCTTTTCGTCGTGCGCGGCTCCTTCTCCTTCGGCGCCCCTTCCATCACTTGGAAGACCAGACCCGACGCGCGCCCGGTCACGGGCACCAGGAACAGAGAGTTCTCGCGGGTGAACGTGAGGTGCGTCTCGCCGCGCGCCCAGCGCGGGTTGTCTTCTGGCCCGGAGGTCCGCGTCACGTCGATGCGCGTGCCGGCGACCGTGTCGACCAGCGCGATGTCGCCCTCGTCTACGAACAGGGCCCGGCGGTGGGCACGGTCCCAGATGGCGTCGGGCGGCGGCGCCAACCTCCGCTCCTCTTCGCTGAGCTTGCGCAGCCCCTTTCCGTCTCGGTTGACGATCCAGGTGTCGGGACGGTCCTCGCCCGGCGAGCGCCATTCGAAGTACAAGCGCTTCGAGTCGCCGGACCAGCGGAGATCGGACGGCGGATAGCCCACGATCTCGGGAC
>JBOGIN010001273.1:0-3534 GCA_050742275.1 Vicinamibacteraceae bacterium | reverse complement strand
GACACGAGCCGTGGCATCGCCGACCGACGGTCCTCGCCGCGATCGTGCTCATCGTCACCATTGGGCTCAACGTGATGTTCTGGTGACGGGGGCTCGAGGAGACCTACGCGAAAGAGCTCGACTACGTCGAGTGAGCCCTGTCAGCAGGATGAACAGGCTGGTGAGAAATCCAGGTGCGTCACAGTGAGCACTCCAGCGAGATCATATGCGAGCGCCGGCGCTCGCTGTCCACAGTCTTGGCGGTGTCGCCTGCGCTGTCAACCGACGTGAATCCTCGGGCGGCGCGCCGTGTCTGGCTCCACCTGCCGCAGGATCTCGCGCGTCACCGGCGCCGTGTCCCCCTCGCCAAAGGCCAGGAACTTGAACAGATACGCGATGGGATTGCCCTCGGTCCAGCCGAAGTAGGCATGGGGAATCGCGCCGGTGGCGTCCCGCACGTGCAGCAGCAGCGCTGCGATGGCGTTCGGGATCGCTGGGCTCTTGCAGCGCAGTACGCGATAGCCCGCGATGAGCGCGCCCCTCACCTCCAGCGTATCGCTGAACTCGGAGACGTCGCCGGGCCGGACCTCCAGGAACAACACCGGCTCGTCTGGCAGCAAGTGATGCTGCTCCTCGGCCTCGGTGAGCTTGCCCGCGTACTCGCTGGGCAGGCCGCTGTCGCGCCGATTCGCGATGATGCGGACGATACCGCTGCGAAACCGCTGCTCATTGATGAAGCTCTGCGCTGTGTCGTCTAGCTGCACGGCGTGGATGCGCAGCTCGGTCGACCGCAGCACCCTCGACAGCAGCGACGTCGTCACGATCGCCACGATGAACCATGTCGCGATCTTGATGCCTTCCGGCCGTTCGACGATGTTTGCAAGCGTCGTGTAGGCGAAGACGAGAGTCACACCGAGATACATCCAGCGATTCCGTGAGCGCTCGCGGACCGCATTGATGGTCGTCGCCACCGCGGCAGACGACATCAACACGAGCACGCCGGTGGCGTACGCGCCGCCCTGCGCATCGACGTCGGCGTCGAAGATCACCGTCACCAGGAACGTGATGACCGTGATCAACAGCACGAGCGGCCGTGTGGCGCGCGCCCAGTCGGGCGCCATCCCATAGCGCGGCAGGTATCGCGGAATGAGGTTGAGCAGCCCAGCCATCGCGGAGGCGCCCGCGAACCAGAGAATCGTGATGGTCGTGAAGTCGTAGACGCTGCCGAAGAGCTCGCCGAGGTCCCGGTGGGCCAGATACGACAGCGCCCGGCCGTTTGCGCGGCCGCCCGCCTGGAACTCCTCGGCCGGGATCTCGAGCGTCGTCACGATGCTGCTGCCGATGAGCGCGAGGCTCATGACGATGGCGGCGGTCCACAGGAGCTTCTTGGTGTTACGAATGCGTCCAGCTGGATTCTCTGGCGAGTCGTCGGGATCGCCTTGAACGTGCGGCATAACGGCGACGCCGGTCTCGAAGCCGGATAGGCCGAGTGCCAGCTTGGGAAACAGGATGAGCGCGAAGGCAAGCATCATGAGCGGGCTGCCCTGTTGTTGGTGAACGTGGGTCGCCCAGTCAGCCCACCGCGCAGGATGCTCGAACAGACGAGCGAGCTCGACGAAGATGATGACGAAGTTGAGCGCGAGATACGTCCCCACGATGAAGACCGCCAGGCCAATGACCTCCCTGAAGCCTCTCAGGAAGATGCCCCCGAGCATCGTCAGCAGCAACAGCGTCAGCCCGACGCGGTGATCCATCCACGGCGGAACGAGCGGATTGTGAATGATGTGCGCGGTAGCGTCGGCGGCCGAGAGGGTCATCGTGAGCACGAAGTCGGTCGCGGCAAAGCCCAGGAGCACGAGCACCAGCGCCTTGCCCTTCCATCGGGGCAGGAGATGCTCGAGCAGCGAGATGCTGCCCTGGCCGTGCGGGCTGAGCGCAGCGATGCGGCTGTAGACGGGCGCCGCGCCCAGCAGCGTCACGAGCACGATGACGAGGGTCGCAACCGGGGAGAGAAAGCCGGCTGCAAGGAAGGCAATCCCCGGTTGGTAGCCGAGGGTTGAGAAGTAGTCAACGCCCGTCAGGCACATCACCTGCCACCAAGGTGCCGTGTGTGTGGCGCCACCGTGGGCCTCGCGCGAGGCGGACATGCCCTCGAGCAGCCATGCCGCAAATCGGCCGCGCACATGCGGTGCTCTGGGTGAAGTCAGCTCGGGTAGCACGCGGCGTATCCTACGCTGCTGGACGGAACCGTCCCAACCTGCGCCGTCGGGACCGGTCGTCTGCCATTGTCTCCTCAGGCGTCCCCGGCGGTCTGCCCCTGCTGGTCGCTCTGGACGTCCGCATCGTCGAGTCGATGCTCGCGTATCCGCGCGCCCAGCAGACACAGCGTTCTCTGAACTTCATTGATGAGGAGCTACGCAAGGGTCTTGAAGTGAGCGGACGCGGCGTCGCGCCCGACGCCTGGTGGCCGGAGGGCAAGGTCTCGTGACGGCGTGCAGCCACTTGCCAACGGCGAGTGGTGCGCCCGGCGCGATTCGACCCCATTGGCGAGCCCGAAGGGCACAGCCAGGCGGCTGAAGCCCGGCGGGCGTTAGCCACTCGCCAATGGCGAGTGGTGCGCCCGGCGCGATTCGACCCCCTTGGCGAGCCCGAAGGGCGCAGCCAGGCGGCTGAACCCCGGCGGGCGTTAGCCACTCGCCAACGGCGAGTGGTGCGCCCGGCGCGATTCGAACGCGCGACCTTCGGCTCCGGAGGCCGACGCTCTATCCAACTGAGCTACGGGCGCTCAAACCCTGATCATAGCGTCTGCGTAGCGGGGCGGCAAGAAAAACGAACCGGTTCCCAAATACCGTGCGGAAAGGTGAGCTTTCGAGCAACCTGAAGTGAAAGCAGGATGTGTGGATCTCGCCGGCGCGTGAGGAACGCCGCGCGGTCCTGCGTGGGAAGCGCGACACCTATGGCTCGACTGCGCGTGTTCGACTCCAAGATCGACGCGTGGCACGTGGTGTGGATCAAATTCAGCGAAGGATGTACACATCGATCTCATCGGTCGTCGTGTCGGCGACGACATCGTGCACACGGGCTGGTGTCACGACGCGGCAATCAAATGGACCTTCACCCGGATCACGCGTCAGAGTTCTGTGTGGCAAGGGCTTCGAGCTCGATGCCGACGGTACAACCTGGCGGATGGTCACGGAGTTCAACCTCCAGCGAAGGGGGTGATGCAGCTGACTGCGACTCGTGTCGCAGTTTGATCTTTCTCGCCAAAAGAAGGGTCGGACCAAAGAAAGTACTACAGGGGCGGGATTTCACGGTGGGCGATCGTGAGGGCGCCCCGCGTGTCGCGCTCGTCAATGAAACGGCGGCCCGCTACTTCTTTGGGGCGCAAAACCCGATCGGCCGGCGGATTGGGTACGGAACCGCACCCGCTGACATCGAGGTCGTCGGCCTCGTGAAGGACACGAAATACCTCGACCTCCGCGAGGAGCCGCGACGCATTGTCTATCGCCCGCTTGGCCAAGAGACACGGAGCCTCATGACACTCCATGTCAACAC
>JBOGIN010001272.1:0-2293 GCA_050742275.1 Vicinamibacteraceae bacterium | reverse complement strand
GCCTAAAGGCCGCGCGCTACGTAGGCGGGCGGGTTCAGGGTCAGGATCCGTTCTGCACCTTCAGCAAGAAGATGCCGTAGCCCACCCCTGCCGGATCCTTGCTGCGCGCCGACTGAAACGCAATCGTGCTCCCGTCCGGGCTGACCACCGGGTTGGACGCCTTGTAGCCCTTGTACTCGCCCCAGTGGGTCATGCGGACGTAATCCTTGCTGTTGAGCTCGAGCTTCAGCTTCCAGATGTCGATGTGGTTCGAATCCTGCTGTGCCTGCTCACGGCTCGATTCGACGAGCGTGTGTTCGCCATCTGGAAAGATGCCCTCGACCTCGTTGTACTCGTCCGGCACCTCGCGGTAGGTCGTGACCTCGCGCGTGTTCAAGTCGATGCCGAAGACGTCGGCATAGGGCGAGCGGTAGCACGTATAGACCAGCTCCGTGTCGTTCGCGCGGAAGTCCTGCGCCTCGAGCGTGCACTCGGGCCCCTTGGCCCGAAGGATCTCCTTCTTGTTCGCCAGCGCTGGCCGGCCGCCCTCGTAGACGATGTCGGCGGTGTAGATGACGGATTCCCCCTCGGGAATCTGGTCCGGGTACTGGCCGTGCGTGTTCGACCACGCAATCGTCGGCGTCTTTCGAGAGATGGCCACCCCTTCCGAGATCTTGTGCTCCAACGGCACGGGACGGCCGTCGCCCTCCGCTTTCAATATCCACATCTCCTGGTCGCGGGATCGGGTGGTGCGGATATCCGTGAAGGTCTTCGCGCCGATGAGGAAGTAGTCGCCGTTCGGCAGGTACTGCACACGCAAGAAGCCGGCATTCGCATAGTGGGTGAGCAGGCGGATCATCTTGGTCTCGACGTCGACCACGAAGGCGTCGCCGAAGCTCTTTTCCATGAAGGCGATTCGTTTGCCGTCCGGCGACCAGGAGGCGCGCTCGCCGAAGCCGGTGAGCTGCGTGATGTTCGGCGGCAAGTTCTCTTCCGGGTTGCCTTGCTTCTGGCTCTGTCCCATGAGGGTCGTGGCGCCGGCCACCACCGCGAGCAGGGCGCCCATCACGCGTTGCCAAGACATCTGCATGGTCTCCATGGTTACCTCAGAAGGTTAGTCGCGCGCCGATCTGTATCTGACGCGGCGATCCCGCACTGCGGATCTCGCCGAACGTGCTGGAGGTCACGCTCGTCGAGATCCCGCCGTAGTTCGGGTGGTTGAACGCATTGAAGGCATCCGCCCGCACCTGGAGCCGCACGGCCCCCCGGAGTTGGAAGACCTTCGCGACCGTGAGATCCACCGTCCACGAGCTTGGACCTCGCACGAGATCGAGCGGCACGTTGCCGGGCCGGACCGTAACTTCGGAGTCGGGGTACAGCGGCACCAGCGCGAACGCGTCAGGATTCAAGTACTGCCGCGTCTCGCGCCAGTCGGGCAGAACCGGGTCGCCGCCGGTGTAATCGGGCCGGCTGTTCGGGATCGCTGATGACTGGGTAATGCGCAACGGCTCCCCGGAGCGGTACGAATAGATCCCGGCGATCTGCCAGCCGCCGAGGATGTGCGTGAGGAGCCGGCTTTCGTGCGAGAAGGGCACCTCCAACACGAAGTCGGCGCTGAGCCGGTGACGCGCATCCGAGACGAGCGGACCGCGGTCGGCCTCAGGGTTCCAGAAGTCCTGCGTGTACTCCGGGTAGTCTCCCTGATAATAGGCCCCGATGTCGCCGCCGCTGGTCGCCGTGCCGCCACCGTACGTGTAATGGACGTCGAACGAGTAGTGATCCGAGAAGCGCTTCCGGATGGAGAGCTGCAGCGCGTTGTACTCGGACGTGTGGTTGTTGTCAATGTAGTAGCCCCCGGGCGCGCCCAGCTCTGGGTTGATTCGTCTGCCCGTCTTCCGATCGATGGCCAGGGCCAATTGCCGCTGCAGAATCAGTTTCCGCCCGTCGACACGCTGGTAGCCGATCTCGGCCATCAACGACGGTCCTATCGCCCGCTGCAGGTTGACCATGCTTTGGATCGTGTACGGATTCTGCAAACTGGTATCGAGGAGGGAGAAGACAGAACGTTGACCGCTCGTCGACGCCTCGCGCTCGACGATTTCCCGCATGTCGTCGTTATACCCGGGCCATCGAAGCCCCCGCTCGGCTGCCTCCGCGAGCCCCCAGGAGACTCGGAAGGGCACGAGTGGATGGGCGGCACCCTGCCGCACCATACCAGGCATCTGCGGGCTGTACAGCACGCCGGAGCCCGCGCGCAGCACGGTGTCGCTCCGGTCGTCGATGGTCCACACGACCCCGGCGCGCGGCCCAAGGT
>JBOGIN010001271.1:0-4871 GCA_050742275.1 Vicinamibacteraceae bacterium | reverse complement strand
GCCCTTCGTGGTGAATTCGTCATGCCGTTCGTCGTTTGGTGTTGTGTGCTCCCGACCTTCGTGGTGATATGCCTGAAGGGCTGACCGTCCGCGCGTTGCTCGAGGCGAGCGCCGGCACGCCGCTCGCCGATCTAACGCTTCTCGCGGGCAGCAGCGGGCTGGACCGTCAGATCACCGACGTTCCTCTCCAGAAAACCGGACTGGCGCTCGCGGGCCTTCACGAGTACCTGGAGCCAGGTCGCGTGCTCGTGCTGGGCGCGAGTGAGGTTCGATACTTGGAGCTCCTGGCGGACGACGAACGCCGTGAAGCGCTGGCCCGAGCGTTTGCGCAGGGCCTGCCGTGTGTGCTCGTCACGGCGGGGTTGGCTGCAAGCGACGACCTCCGCGCCGCCGCTGACACCGCTGGCGTTCCATTGCTCGCCACCTTCCGGCCGACCGCCGAGGTCCTCGTAACACTCACCAGTTGGCTCGACGACCAGCTCGCGCCCAGCGAGATCGTGCACGGCGTGCTGCTCGACGTCCTCGGCCTCGGCGTGTTCATCATTGGCCAGAGCGGTATCGGCAAGAGCGAATGCGCGCTCGATCTCGTTGGGCGGGGCCATCGCCTGGTGGCCGACGATGCGGTCGAGGTGCGGCGCCGTGCGGAATCGGTGGTGATTGGCACCTGTCCCGCGCCGACGCGGCATCACATGGAGGTCCGCGGCCTCGGCATCATCAACGTACGCGACCTCTTCGGCGCCGCCGCCACGCGTCCCTCCAAGCGCGTCGAGCTCATCGTGCAGCTCGAGCGATGGGATCCCACGAGCGATTACGAACGTCTCGGTCTGGAAGAGCTCACGATGGATCTCCTCGGCGTGCCCATCTCGTTCGTGCGGATTCCCGTGGCGCCGGCCCGCAATATCGCCATTCTGGTGGAGGTCGCCGCACGCAACCATCTCGTCAAGGATTCCGGTCGGTCGAGCGCACGCCGCCTGGTTGCGCGGCTCGACCGCGCGTTGCACGGCGGGGCACACGGTCCGGAGGACGCTCCCGCGGAGGGCGATCTGTGACCGAGCGGGCTGGAAAGTCGGGAAACAGGAAACGGGAAACGGGACACCGGAAACGGGACACCGGAAGCCGGACATCGCCAGCCGGAGACCGGAAGCGGGCCGGCCCGGGAAAGCAGAAGGAGAGCACCCGGTCGACGCCGGTCGACCCGTCGCCGCCGACGAGCAACTTCATCGTTCTCACCGGCCTCTCGGGCGCGGGAAAGTCTCAAGCGATTCGTGCCCTTGAAGATCTCGGATATTTCTGCGTCGACAATCTGCCGATCGATCTCATGCCGACGTTTGCCGAGCTGATGCGGCGCGGGCGGCCTGAATTGCCGCGCGCGGCGGTGGTCGTCGACGTGCGCGAGGGCGCCTTTCTCGAGCGACTACCGCGCGTCTACCGCCAGCTGCAGCGGTTGCCCGGGCTGTCACCGCTGCTGATCTTTCTCGAGGCGTCCGACGCGACGCTCGTGCGGCGCTTCAGCGAGACGCGGCGGCCCCATCCGCTCGACCCGCAGCGTCCCGTGGCCGACGCCATCCGGCGCGAGCGACAGAGCCTCGCGAAGATTCGCCGCATGGCAGACGAGATCATCGATACGAGCGACACGACCGTTCACGAGCTTCGACACGCCTTCATGTCCACCGCGCGGGATCCGGCGGCCGTCGGCGGCCCGCTCGTCACGCTCGTGAGCTTTGGCTTCAAGCATGGCGTCCCGCTCGATGCCGACCTGGTCTTCGACGTGCGGTTCCTTCCGAACCCACATTTCGTGCCGGCCTTGCGTGACCACACGGGCCGTGAGCGGGTCGTTCGCGAGTATCTGGATGGGTATCCGGAGACGGCGGAGTTCCTGGAGCGCGTGGCGAGCTTGCTCGAGTTCCTGCTGCCGCGCTACGCGCGGGAGGGAAAGAGCTATGTCACGATTGGCATCGGATGTACCGGCGGCAAACACCGGTCAGTGGCCATGGCAGAGGCGCTCAAGGAGTCTCTCCGCAACGTCGAGGGTATGCGGCTTCGCGTCAGGCACCGGGATATCGCCGCGGAATAGAGGGTGAAGACCCCAGTAGAGCGTTGCCATGAGCACAGAGACCGACCAATCACCTCTCATGGGCGTCGTAGTGGTGACCCACGGCCAGCTCGCGACGGAGCTGGTGAACGCCGCGGAAATGATTACCGGTGAGCTCCCGCTGGTGGCCGCCGTCTCGATTGGCTGGCACGACGACGTCTCGGTGGCACGCGAGGAGCTGGCCGAAGCGACACGGCGCGTGGCGTCGCCGTCGGGCGTGCTCATCCTGACCGACATGTTCGGCGGCACGCCGTCGAACCTCGGTATCTCGTTCCTTGACGCCGGTCGGGTAGAGGTGGTGACTGGCGTGAACCTCCCCATGGTCATCAAGGTGGTGAGCCTGCGAGCTTCCTCTGATCTGCTCAGCGTGGCGCGGCAGGTGCGTGAGCACGCGCGCGAAGCCATCTGGGTGGCGTCCGATCTCGTACGAAAGGACGACGAGACCGGATGATGTCGCGCGAGGTCACCATCGTCAATCGATTGGGGCTCCACGCGCGCGCAGCCGCGCGCTTCGTCCGCCTCGCCAGCGAGTTCGCGGCCGACGTCAAGGTGACGCGGGGGAGTCGGACATTGAACGGAAAGAGCATCATGGGCTTGCTGTTGCTCGGCGCCGCGTGCGGCACGACGATGACGATCGCGGCCGACGGCGTCGACGAGACCGCTGCCGTCGAGCGATTGAGCGCCCTGGTGGCGGCTAGATTCGGAGAAGACATATGATCCAACTGACCGGGCTGGGCATCTCGCCTGGGCTCGCCCGCGGCCGCGCGCTGGTCATGCGCCAGCAGACGCGCGATGTCCGCTATCGTATTCTGCCGGAGGCCGTCGCCAGTGAGTGCGAACGCCTCGACGCCGCGCGCGGACGATCCCGCGCCCAGCTCCGCGAGATTCAAGCGCACGTGAGCCGGACCGCCGGGCCTGAGTACGCGGCGCTGTTCGACGCGCAGATGCTGATGCTCGACGACCCGTTGTTCATGGGACGCGCGGATGCCTTCATTCGTGAGGGGCGTCTGAATGCCGGTTGGGCCGTGGCGTGCGCGGCAGAAGACATTGCCGCGCGGCTGCTCGAGACCGACGATCCCTACCTGCGCGACCGGCGCGGCGATCTCGCCGACGTCGTCGGCCGCCTTCGCATGAACCTACGAACCCCCGGCCGCGATGGCACGGCCGAGCTGTTGCGAAGCGTTCCCGGACCGTGTGTGATTGTGGCAGACGATCTGCCGCCGTCGATTGCGGCGAAGGTCGATTGGTCGCGCGTCGCCGGCTTCGCGACCGATGCGGGCACGCGCACCTATCACACCGCCATTCTGGCGCGGTCGCTGCGCGTCCCCGCCGTCGTCGGTCTTCACGATGCCAGCCGCCGCATCGCCCCAGGGACGCCCCTCGTGCTCGACGGCGCCACGGGAGAGCTTCTCGTCGATCCGCCAGAGGATCTCGCGGAGCGTTTGGCCACGCGCCATGCGGCGCGCGTCGCAGCCGACGATTGCCTCGGCGAGCTGCGTGAGCTGCCCGCGACCACGGCCGATGGCGTGGCCATTCGCCTGCACGCCAATCTCGAGCTGCCGGATGACGCGACCCAGGCGCTGGCCTGTGGCGCGGAGGGCGTGGGGTTGTACAGGTCCGAGTTCCTGCTGGCGAACCGGTCGATCGAGCAGCTCACCGAGGATGTCCAGTGCGCAGCCTATTGTGATGTGCTCCAACGCATGCAGGGGCGCGAGGTCACCATACGGACGTTCGACGCGGGGGAAGAGCAGTTGGGGCGATCGCCGGCTGCCCCTGGCGCCTTGCGCACGCGACTGGGCCTGCGGGCGATTCGGCTGTCGCTCTCGCTGCGCGACCTGTTTCGCACACAGTTGCGCGCGCTCCTCCGTGCGGCGCCTCATGGACAGTTGCGGATCATGTTCCCCTTCATCTCGGGCGCCGACGAGTTGCGCGAGGCGCGTCAGGTGCTCGCGGAAGCGGCCGACGAGCTTCGTCAGCGCGGCGAGTCGCCGTCCCCGGTACCGGTCGGCGCCATGATCGAGGTTCCGTCAGCAGCGCTGACCGCCGATCTCATCGCTGACGAGGCAGACTTCATGAGCCTCGGCACCAACGACCTGATCCAGTATGCGCTGGCTGCCGACCGCACCGACGACCGCATGCAGCAGTTCTACGAGCCGCTGCATCCTGCTATCCTGCGCATGGTGCGGCAGGTGCAGCGTGTCGGTCGCCGATGTAACATGCGCGTATCCGTATGCGGCGAGATGGCCTCCGATCCGCTGGTCATTACGATCCTGCTCGGTCTCGGCATCACGGAGTTCAGCATGACGCCGGTGGCGATTCCAGCCGTGAAGCAGGTCATCCGGTCGGTGCATCTCGCCGAGGCGCGCCGCATCGCGCGCACGGCGCTCCGTGCCGCCACGCCGGGCGAGGTCAAGAAGGTATCGGGAATCACAGAGCCGGGCCTGAACCTGAGCGAAGTCGACGGTGCAACGGCCCCTCGTCTTGGAGAGCATCGTGGAGCAGAACAACATCCCGCGCGTCGAGAAGCCCTGGGGCTATGAGCTGCACTGGGCGATCACTGACCGCTACGTGGGCAAGCTCATTCACATTACCAAGGGGCACGCCCTGAGCCTGCAATACCATCGGAAGAAAGACGAGACGATCTTCCTCTCGTCGGGGCGCCTGCTCTTCGAGATACAAGACGGAGACGAGCTGGTGGCTCGGGAGCTCGTACCCGGAGAGCGCGTTCACGTGGCGCCGACAACCGTCCACCGCATGACGGCGCTCGAAGACTGTGATG
>JBOGIN010001270.1:0-3143 GCA_050742275.1 Vicinamibacteraceae bacterium | reverse complement strand
CGGGGGCTGTCCCCGTTTTCGCGTGGCTGTCCCCTTTCTACACGCGCTCGTGGTGGGTGGGCCACGCCGGCTCGGGAAACGTGACCTTGACGGAGCGGCTCTGGCCATCCCGCGTGACACTGAGCGTTGCGTCCCTGTTGTCCAGATCCCTCACCGCGCGCCGGATGGCGGCGACATCCTCGACCGCTCTCCCCTCCACGGCTGTCACCACGTCGCCTGCCCTCAGGCCCGCCTTCGCGGCGGGGGAGTCGGCCTCCACCGAGAAGATGAGAACGCCGCTCTTGACACCGAAGTACTCGGCGAGCTGTGGCGTCAACGGCTGCACCGACACGCCCAGCCGCGCACCCGACCAGGAAAATCCGGGCGCGATGTAGTCGAAGACATGCGGCGGAGAGCCGAAGACCCGAACGGTCGGCTTGATCTCGCGCCCCAGCCGCTCGGCCTCAACCCTTACCTTGTCCGCAAGGTTCCGGAGGCTCTCGTGCTTCAGGCTCCAGGACGTCCCGTCGCGCTCCGGCGTGACCTGCCAGGCTCTGTCGGCGCCCGTCCCGTGTCACGTCGACCGCCACCTGGCGCTCCGCCGGCGTCTCCCGCACGAGCCGCGAGAGCTGCCGCATGCTCCGGACGCGCTCCCCGTCGAAGCTGACAATGACATCTCCTTTCTGGAGACCGCCCTTGGCGGCGGCGCTATCGTCTTCCACCTCCGTCACCATGACGCCAACTTGTCCGGTAAGCTGTTCGTTCGCAACATCTTCCGAGGTGACGTCGCGAATGCCGATGCCGAGCCGCGGTGCGCCGAGCTCCGCATGAAAGCCAAACGCGGCCTCATGGGGCTCATCGACATCGCCGCTTCGCGTCACGGCCCGCTCCTCCAGCTGCTTCTCGTTTTCGGCAGCTTGACCGGCAGGATCGGGCTGCTCTACCTTCTCTCCGGCCGCGGCCGGTGGCTGGCGCTTCTCCACAGGCTGCTGCCCTTGGGCGACCGGGACCGCGATCGCCAGCGCCAGCGCCAGCGCCAACCCGGCACCCGCAAGAGTTGAAGCGGCCACATCGTGCAAGCTCTTCTGTTTCATGGTTGTTGTCCCACCTTTCCCGAGACTTCGGACACAATGATGCTAGCGAGGCACTGGCTTTGCCCCGCTACGCGAGGCGGGGCCGGGCAGGCGTCGCTCTGGCGCTCTTCGTAATAGGAGACGGGAAATCTCAGGGATGGGTTGGCGTGGCTGAGGGAGGGAGTACGCGGATGTCGCCTGGCGTGACCTGGAGCCGGATGCGCCAAGGTGTCCTCGCCGTGGTCCTGGTGGTGGGCGCGCTCAAGCTTGCCGCGCTCCTCATCGATCCGACCATTCGCCTGTTCATGGGCGATTCGGCGAGCTACTTGAATGCCGCCGTCGACAACTGGCTGCCGTCCGATCGCTCGTTCGTCTATCCCGTGCTCATCAAGCTGCTGGTCGTTCCCTTCAAGTCGCTCTGGGCGCTGCTGTATTGGCAGACGCTCGCGGGCATCTGTGTCGCGGTGCTGCTGTGGGCGACGTTGGTGCATAGGTTTGACGTGCCGCGCGGTCTCGCCACGGCGGCCGCCGGCGTGCTGGCAATCGGCCCTGGAGAGCTCTTTTACGAGCGCATGGTGATGGCCGAAACCTTTGGCCTCCTGGCGTTCGCCGGCTTCGTAGCGGTGTGTGGCGTCTATTTGGCCACCGGCCGCGCGCGCACGTTGTGGCTCGTGGTGTTTCTGGGCCTGTTAGCCGTCAGTTTCCGGTTGAACTACGTTCCGGTGGTCACCGTGATCTCGCTCGCGCTTCCAGTGTTGCGCGGTTTGGACCCGACGGTGCCACGCGATTGGCGCCGACTCCTCGCGCACACCGCAATCGCCGGCTGTGCGTTTCTCGCGCTGCACGGCACGTATCGGCACCTGGTCGGCTATTTCTTTGGCGTGCCGCCAGGCTACATCGGCCGGGTCGGCTTCATGCGCGTCGGTCTGGTCGCGCCGCTGATCAAGCCAGAGCATTTCGTGCGCGTGGGCCTGCCCGCTGACTTCGCCGAGCACCTGTCGTACGACCTTGCCAACCCTGATACTCGTCCCTCGCAGTTCTGGGGGATGGGCGGACTCGTCGATGGGATCGCGCAGCGTGGCCTCGAGGTGGATCGAGTCGGCCGCGAGCTGGCGGACATGGCGATTGCCGACGACCCGGTCGGCGTGCTTCGCCTCGGGCTCCACACGCTGGGCAACTACTTCAGGCCGCCGCTCGCCAGGCTGCGGCTCGAAACAGACCTCGCGCGCGTGCCTGATTATCCCGAGAAGGTGGTGGGGGACGTGCGCAGGCGCTGGGGGTACGACGTCGAGGGCCTGCCACAGCGAGTCACACCCATGAGCCGGTACTTCGAGGTCGGCTCGTGGGGACTGGTGGCCTGCTTGTTTCTCTTGGCGCCGTTGGCGCTGGTCAATTTTGCTGTTCACTGGCGCGATCCGAGACGCACGCAGATCCTCTTGTGCGCATCGATCGGGATCGGCCTGGTGATGACCCACATTCTCTTTTCCAGCATTGCCTCGTATCGTTACCTGCACGCGCTCCCATACTTCACGCTACTCAATTTCGTACCACTCATCTCTTGGAAGGGATCAGGGGTCAGCCTGAAGCCTACTGACGCCTGATCCCTGCCGCCTGACGCCTGTTTATGACGGACGAAACGACCGAGCGAGCGCGTCGCACACGCGTCGGCCAGATCCTCGAAAGCGTGGATCGGCTCGGCGTCAAGTTCATGCGCCTGCAGTTCAGCGACATCTTCGGCAGCACGAAGAACGTCGAGGTCCCGGACAAACAGTTCGACGCGGCGCTCGACGGGCGGATCATGTTCGATGGCTCCTCTATCGAGGGGTTCGTCCGACTCGAGGAGTCGGACATGTACCTGAAGCCGGACCTCGCGACCTTCAACGTGTTCCCCTGGCCGCAGGAGGCGGGCCAACGCGTGGGGCGCCTCATTTGTGACATCAGCGACACCGATGGGACGCCATTTGCCGGCTGCCCGCGCCAGGTGCTGAAGCGGGCGATCAAGCGGGCGGGAACGGCGGGGTACACGATGTACGTCGGGCCCGAGGCGGAGTTCTTTCTCTTTCAAACGCGCCACGGGCAAGCCACCAGAGA
>JBOGIN010001269.1:0-4877 GCA_050742275.1 Vicinamibacteraceae bacterium | reverse complement strand
CCTAATGCCTTTCGGAAATTCGGCATCTAACGAGCGCGTGTACTTTTTACACTTGTACTTTCTACACGGAATCGGTATTTACCCTGGGGATGTCGACACGTTCCCAGACTTCGAAGCGCGCCTCGCGTCGGCGCGGTCCCGCCGCGTCGGACGCGGGTGGCGGGTTCCTCACGGCGTGGGCGAATCTCGTGCCCGACTGGATGCCGCAATTGCCCCGGCGCCGCGGACGCAAACCTCGGGTGCCGCTCGATCAGATTCTGCAGGCGCTCACGTTCCATGTGGCGGAAGGCGCCGGCACGTTGGCCGAGCACTTCTTCGAGCTGTTCCAGGAACCGCTCGCGGACAGTTCGTGGTCGGATCGGCGCCGTCGCCTCCCGTGGGACGTGTTTGCCGACCTGATGCGCCGGGCGCTGCGCCCGATCGCGACGCGGCGCCAGCACCCGGACGCCTTCTGGCGCGGGTGGCGGGTCCTGGCCCTCGACGGCACGCAATACAGTGTGAGCAATACGCCGCAGGTCACGGCCACGACCACGAAAGCGGCGTCGCGGCGCGGGCGGGCGGCCTTCGCCAAACTGGGCGTGGCCGTCTTGCTCGAAGTCGGCGTGCACAACCCCCTGGCCGCGGCGATTGCGCGCCACGGGGAATCGGAATTGGCGTTGGCACGGCGGTTGTTCGCCCAGCTCCCGAAACACGCCCTGCTGTTGGCCGACCGCCTGTACGGCGTGCCAGGGGTGATCGGCGAGGTCTGGGCGACGTGTCGACGCGTCGGGAGTCACTTGCTCTTCCGCGTGCCGCGCACGATCAAAGCGCGGGTCCGCAAGAAGCTGCCGGATGGGAGCCGACTCGTCCACCTCAACGTGCGGGAGAAGGGCCGGCCGTGGCGGATCGACGGCCACCTCGAAATCCGGGAGATTCGCGTCCAGGTCGGGCGCAAGGGCTTTCGGCGCCACGAGCTGCGCTTGTGTACGAGTCTGCTGGATCACCGCGCCGCGCCGGCGCTCGACCTCGCGCGCCTGTACGCCACGCGGTGGGAGCACGAACTGTATTTCCGCAACGCCAAGCGGGTCGTGCGCCAGACCGATGTCTTGCAGAGTCATACCGTCGAGACCGGGGCCCAAGAAATCGCCGCCATCATCCTCGTGACGGCGATGCTCGCGCGCGAACGTGCGCGCGCGGCGAATGGCCAAGCGCCCGTCTTGCGGATCAAGTTTGGCGTGGTGCTCGCCATTGTCCGCTCGATGTGGTTCTCCTTGGGACCGATCCAGGATCTGCTCACGGAGACGCAAAAAGCACAAATCGTGAAGCGCGGTCAGGCGCTCATGCGCCGCGCGTTGACCGGGCCGCGTCGCTCGCGCACCAATCCACGGGCCGTACGCCAGCCCGTCACGAAGTGGCCTCGACTCATGCAGACCCACTCCGTCGAAGGTCCGCCGCAGTTCAGAGTTGTCTGACACCATGAACAGCCGAATTTCCGAAAGGCATTAGGATTAGCCCGACGCTGTGGACCTACCGCTTTCGCACACGTAGCGCGCGGCCTTCAGGCCGCGCGGTCTAAAGACCGCGCGCTACATCTGCTGCGTACTACACGCGTGGGCAGGAAGCGCGGTCTAAAGATTCCTCGCCCGCGCGGTCTCCAGACCGTGCGCCGTCATGCGTGGCCTCACGCGAGATCCGCAAGCGCCTCCTCGTCGGCCACGAAGTATACGTCGCAGGCTGCGGTGAGCAGCTCATAGGTGAGCGCGCGCGGCAGACGATGGTAATCGGCGAGCGACAGGGCGTGACCGATGAGATCGCGCGGGTGGCAGCCCCGGAGCGGCAGGTTGCGAGGCCGGTAGTACTCGTCGAGCAGCCGCTCGGTCGTCGGCCGATCGAAGGGCAGATCGCGGGCCGCGCAAGCGCCCTCGAAGATCTGGAGGAACTCCCCCCGCGTGGGCGGCTCCACCAGCACCTTCGCCTGGATACGGCGCATGAACGCCTCGTCCATGAGATCGGACGGTTTGAGATTGGTGGCAAAGATGACCAGCGCGGCGAACGGGATGGTGAATGTCTGGCCGCTCTCGAGCGTGAGGAAGTCGAGACGGCTCTCCAGCGGCGCGATCCAGCGGTTCAGCAAGGCATCGGGCGAACAGCGCTGCCGGCCGAAGTCGTCGATGACGAACACACCGCCGTTGGCCATCATATGGAGCGGCGCACGAGAGAAGCCGGCATGCGGGTTATAGCGGAGCTGAAGCGCGTCGAGCTGCAGCTCGCCTCCCACCATCACGAGGGGCCGGCGGCAGGGCACCCACCGGCAGTCGAGGTCGTTGTCCCGCAGGCTGCAGGTTTCGATGGGATCCAGCGGCTCATGGTTGACGGGGTCGAACAGCGTGACGATCTGTCCCTCGATCTCCACGGCGTGCGGGATGGCAATGGTGCCTTCGAGCAAACTGCGGATGGCCTGGCTGATCACGGTCTTGCCGTTGCCCGGCGGCCCGTAGATGAACAGGGAGCGTCCTGCGTTGACGGCTGGCCCGATCTGGTCGAACATCCGGTCCTTCAGCACCAGATGGGAGAACGCCTCCTTGACCCGCTCGCGCGTCGCCTGTCGGCGCGGGGCCGTCCGCGCGAAGAGATTCATGTAGCTCGCGTACTGTTGGAACGGCACCGGCGCGATGCCCAGGTACTTGTTGCCCTGGTGGAAGAACGCCGCGCGGGCGCGTCCGCTGTCGGTGATGCGGTAGAGATACCACGGTCCGCCGAGATAGGAGCCACCGACGATCTCCACCTGTTGATCCACCTTGAGCTGATCGAGCACCGGTTCGATCGCGGTGTAGCGCAGGCCCAGCCGCCTGGCGAGGTCCGTCCCAGTGAGCTCGCCTGCGAAGTGGAGCATTTTCAGCGCGAGCTGGAGGACCAGGTCGAGGGAGAGCCCTGTGCATTCGAGCGTCAGCGGCGCGCGCGGATGTTCGAGCACCGAGCCGGCGGAGAGAGAAGTCGTTGCAGGCATGCGTATGAGCCCAGTGCCGGTATCCATCTTCAGGACGTAGCGCGCGGTCTTTAGACCGCGCGTTTGGTGGCGCGGCGGGGGCCCTGTGTCTCCCGCCACGCCACCCTCGGCCCGGGTGCGCGCGGGCCAGAGCTTGGTTACTCCGTGTTCAAGCGAGAGCGGGCCCCAGCCAGGCGGCCATCTGTTGATGAAGAAGGGATGTTAGAAGTTGATACCAAGGTTGACGCCAAATGAGACGTTCGAGTCGTCGACGCCAATCGGGATACTGACCATGGGCACGAGCGCGTACCGGCGGTTGAACACGAAGCCGACGCCGATGTCCGCCAGGCCATAAGTCTGAGTCACCGTATCCTCGAAGAATAAAAACTCGGACTTGGTGCGCGCATAGACAACCCGGCCGCCCACCGTGGGAATCACGTCGACCGTCGGCGTTTGTCCGGCGATGATGCCGATCCGGCCGCCGCTCTCGACGTTGAATCCCGATATGTCCATCCCATTGAGGTCACCAGTGACAAACGCGGCGCCGACGGTCGGGCAGACATAGACGCGCCGGCTGGCATCCACGGCGATATCTGAGCCCACGCCGCCGCCGAGGCTCACCAGGGCGCCGTCGATGTTGTCAAAGCCACTGGCCGCAAAGGAGGCCGTGCCAAACAGCTGCTCTCCGCCCCCACTGGCGGTCACGGCGAGGCCCTGCGACCCACTGGAGAATCCCCCGCCGACGCCGATCTGCCCACCATGCTCTCGAAACGATCCGTACCCAGCACACGTTTGTGCAGAAGCTGAGGTGGCCATTCCGAAGAGGACAACCGCCACCGTCGAGATGAATCCAGCGCGAAGCGCGGACTTGATCTGGCCCTGACCCACCCCCTCACGAACGAAACGTGCAATCGTGTTCTTCATGGTCTTTCTTCCTCTGTCTTATCGTTCTTACTTGTCATCGCGACCGACGCTATTAGCGCCGGTCCACCGGTGAATGCGGCGCCAGCGTGCCGCCCGCGACCGTCGCACACCGCGGGCGATATGCGGGACCGATGCGGTGACCTCCGCACCGGTCCCCTCGCGTGCCACCTCCGCGTCATTTGCCGCGCGAAGCGCACACGTCTGCTGTTGCGGCGGGCCCCCCTCGCAAGACCCGCCGCACCTCTCATGGCCGCACACGGATATCCACAACCGTGTCGGTGTTATCTCAACGTGAACTCACGACTCACACAGTCAGCCCGGCCAGTGTCCCCGCCGGTCCGGGCCCGTTCGTCGTGACGCTGTACTGTCGGGTCGTTTGCTCATGCTCGCCAAGCAGGCCGCTTGGCGCAGGCAGGAGGCTAACTCCGAGCCAGTTGCGGCACGAAGTCACCTGTTGGGGAAGAGTTCCTTTCCAGAGTGACGCTCGATAATCTAAACGACGGCCGCGTAACAACCGAACAGGAGGAGAGCATCTTCACGGCGGGTTGTGCTGCATGCCAAGCGCTCGACCATCGCCATGCCAGCAAGAAATCCCAATGAATACCGCTACCCAGACTGGCCTTATGTGGTACTGGGGGCACAGGTGTCGGACGGCAGCGCCCGCGACGCTGGAATTTCCCCACCGGCCCGGTGGCTTTTCCCGCCCGTCGGCATGGCGTGGATCTCGCGATGGCCGTCCGCGCCCTGCCGGAACTGCTGCCTGACCAGGGAGCCGACCTCGCGGCTGACCACGATGATTCCGTAGATCCCGCCGTAGACCAGCACGCCCGCGCCGATGAATTCAAGAATGCCGTTCACGTGTCACTTCCTTGTCTAGCGAGCCTTCTCGAGCGAGGCGGAAGAGGTTGCCGCCGGGTAGAAGGATCCCGTCGTCTCGCCGGACGCCAGCACGACTGATGGCTGCCGGCGAGCTCGATGGCGACAAATG
>JBOGIN010001268.1:0-5828 GCA_050742275.1 Vicinamibacteraceae bacterium | reverse complement strand
GCCCAGGCATGGTGACCGCGAGGTGCAGCATGGCCGCACTGGCGACGTCCCATTCGAGGTTGCTGCCAATCACGCAGTGAAGGCCAGCGGCGGCTGCAAGGCTCGCAATCTCCAGCGAGCGGCGGATGCCGCCGTTCTTGCCAGGGTAGACGCTGATCAGATCGCAGGCGTTGGCGCGAATGGCATCGAGCGCGTCGTGCGGCGTGAACACCGACTCGTCCAGCATGATGGGCAGGTGGCTGCGCTGACGAAGCCGCGCGCAGCCTTGAAAATCACGACGACGCAGCGGCTCCTCGATAACGTTGACGCCGAGTCGCTCGAGACCGGGCAGCGCTGCCACGGCTTCCTGCTCGGTCCATCCGGCGTTCGCGTCGACGCCAAGCGGGAAGTCCACTCCGACCGCCGCGCGCACGGCACGCACCCGCTCGAGATCGTCCGGAACAGACAGTCCCACCTTTACCTTGGCGGCACGAAAGCCTTGCCCTAGCGCCCACTCGGCCACGCGCGCCGCGTCGCGAGGGGCGAAGGCGCCAATGGATGCCTTGAGCGGAACGTCACCGGACCGCCGGGGTCCACCGAGCAGCAGGTTGAGGGGTATCCCCAAGAGCTTGGCGGCTGCATCCAGGAGCGCCATTTCCATCGCCGCTTTGGTGAAGGGGTTCCCGATGATTGCCCGCTCGATTGCATCGACCAGCCGGGCCACGTGTTGGGGATCTTGGCCCACGAGCAGCGGCGTGAAGAGCTCCTCGATGACCGTGACGGCGCTGGCCTGCGACTCACCACTCCACGCTGGAACGACGTTCGCTTCGCCCACCCCAGTCACGCCCTCGTCTGTGTGCACGTGAGCCAGCACGTAGCGGGAGACGGGATGCGAGCCCGCCGCGCTTACAATCGCCACCGCCGGATTCACCTCGATGGTGTGCGGCACCGCTTCAACGGAAACAATTTTCGCCACGTTGTCTCCTGCGTCGGTTAGTCAATGCCGAGAAGCTGGAGCGTATCGCGATGCACGAGCGCCTCGATCTTCTCTTCGGGAATCCGAGGCAGGCCCGTTCCCCGCGTGACGTCGTTCACCTTGTCGAGCGCCTCGAGCGTCGACTGCGGCGTGGTGACGGGATAGTCGGAGCCAAACAGCAGCTTGTCGATGACGCCGTACTCGAGCGCCAAGACGAGCGCATTGTAGAACTGCCACGGCCGATAGTAGAGGGCCGAGATGTCGGCGAACAGCTGGGGGTGCTTTCGGATGAGAACGAGCGTTTCCGCAATCCACGGGTGACCGAGGTGCGCAACCACCAGTCGTAGCCGCGGACACTCGAGCGCCACCGGCTGCAACAGAACGGGATTGGCGACCTCTAAGGACACGTTCTGGCAGAACGTCGTGCCCTGATGGATCAGGACGGGGATCTCCAGCTCCTCCGCGCGCTTGAACAGGCGCGTGATCCGACGGTCGTGGGGATGGATGTTCTGATAGATAGGGCCCAGCTTCAGTCCCCGAAGGCCCAGACGCAGCACCGCGTGGTCCAGTTGTTCGACAGCATCGTTGTCATGGGGGTCGACCGCACAAAATCCGACGAGCCTGTGTGGGTCACGCGCGACGTAGTCCGCCACGTATTCGTTGGGAACGACGTAGCCCACGTGGTGCGCGCGAAAGCCAAGGACGATCGCCCGGTCGACGGCCTGCATGGCGGCCCAATGCTCGTCGAGATCGACGGCGAACTGGAGGTGTGGATTGCCGGCGGCGGCTCGGGCGTCGGCGACGAACTGCTCGCTCAGGTGGGTCTGGTCTCCAACATGCGTGTGGCAATCGACGATCATTCGCGCCTCCCGGGCAAGAAGATGCCTGTCATCTTTTCTCATAATGCAGACAAATATGAGAAAAGATGACGGGCATTTTTTCGCCCCGGGGTTCAACAGGCCGAACGATTGCCGTCGCCGACCGGCTTCCTCAATTGATGACGTGCACTGGCCCCGTTAGACTCCGCCGCAGGAGGGACCAGCCAAGGGGCTCTGCCCCTTGACTGGCTGGCCAGTGCTAGTTTTAGCGCGCTCCGCGCGTCTAGGACCGCTATGCGACCGGAAACCATCGCACGACGATTACACGATTCTCGTAACAGGCCGCACAGCGGTCCTGGGCGGCGTATCGCCAGTTGTTTGCTCGCGCTTACCTGCGTCCTCGTCGGCTGCTCGGCGTCTGACATCGACACCGGGCCCCCGGCGACCGAGGCACGACCGGCGCCCGGGGTGCGCGTGAGCGCCTGGTACTGGCTGAACTCGGCGCCGAAGAACGAATGGGCCCGAGACTTCAAGAACATGCGGCAACTCGGCTTCACGCACGTCGTGGTTGGGTGGGGTCTGAACTCGTCAGCCGGCGTGCTGCGCGTCGCCGACACGCGAGACGCGATGCGGTGGGCCCATGACGCCGCCCTCGGCGCGTACATCATCGTGTGGCATCCGACACACAATCACCTGGAGCGCAGGCCCGAATACCAGCAGGTGAGTGTCAGCGGGAAGCATCTGTTCACCTTCGACCCCTTCAACGCCGAATGGCGCGCGAGCCAATGGAAGGAGTACCTGCAAGCGCTCGCTCGCGCCTACAAGGACGAGCCGGCCATGGCCGGGTATCTCTTCGACGACTCGTTCATGACCGGGCCCATCGACACCGTCAGCGGCAAGGGCTTGGGACCCGACGAGGACATCGTCTCCTACAACAACTGGGAAAAGAAGGCCTTTGGCGAGCCGCTCCCGACCTCCGCCACGGATCCACGCAGGAAGGAGTGGGTCGAGGCGCGAGCGACATGGTGGGAAGACTGGGCCGCGGACACGGTCGGCTTCATTCGTGCGGTCGATCCGGACCGGGAACACGAGATCTACCTCGAGGACCTCGACTACATCCTCGATCCGGTGCACCGCGAGAAAAAGGGCCTCGACTTCGCCCGCGTGGCCAAACACTTCGACGCGGTCGGCGCATACACGATGGCGGAATACGACGACACGCCCGGCTCCACCGACCGTGCCGTCGGGCGCACGCGTCGCGCCATCGTCAAGCTCCGCGAGATCGTCGGCGCGGACAAGAAAATTATCTACACGTTCTGGATTGCCAACCCGAAGGAGGAGTTCCAGGATGGTCCCGCGAAGTATCCCACGGTGCCACAGATTCGGCGGATTGCCGAGGCTGCGCTCGCCGAGGGGATCACGCACCTCGACATGTACGGCTACCGGATCGGGGATTTTCGCGTGACCGATGAGAACTGGATGGAGAAGCGACCGAACGACGGACCAACCTTTCCCATCACCGGACAGTTTCCGCAGAAGTTCCTCTGGGATCGCCCGCAGCTTCACGAGGAGTTCGGCAAGTATTTCAAGGGCCTGAATGAATCGTGACGCTCATCGACTGGCTCATCGTCAGTGCCTACTGCGCGCTCCTGGTGGGTGTCGCGCTGTATTTCCGCCGCGTTGCCTCGCGCGGCGTCGAAGACTACTTCCTGGCGGATCGCAAGCTGCCGTGGTGGGTGATTGGGCTGTCCGACTCCGCCGCCTATACGGGCGGCGGCCAAGGCTTCCTGATGGTGTTCTTCCTCGGAGGCTTTGCCGGCCTGTGGCTGATGGCCTGGGTGAGCTGGGTGATCTGGATGCCATTGGTGGCCGTGCTCTGGGCGCGCTTCTGGCGGCGACTCGGCGTGGTGACGACGGGGGAGTTCATCGAGCGGCGCTACGGCGGCCGTCGTGCCCGGCTCTATCGGAATGTGTTTGCCGTCTACGCCTGCGTGGCCTGGGGCCTCACGGCGCTGGCGTACGCATCGGCATGGATGGCGGCGACCATCGCGCCGATGCTGGGCTGGACCAACGGACAGGTCCTGTTCGTGTTCGGCGGGATCACGCTGTTCTATACGCTGTTGTCCGGATTCATCGCCGTCGCCTACAACGATGTCATCCAGTTCGCCGTGCTCATTCTCGGCAATCTACTCTTCGGCATCATGCTGCTCGACCGGGAGGGAGGCTTCGCGGCCGTCTGGCAAGGGATCGACACGATCCGCGGCGGCGGGTTCCTGAGCCCCTGGCCGCAAGGTGACGAGCTGACCGCCGTCTCCGTGGTCGCGCTCATCGTCCAGGGGCTGTTCTTCGCCGGCTCGCCGTACGCGGGTGAGGGCTTCACCGCGCAGCGCTATCTCGCTGCGCGCAATGAAACGCACGCGGTCGTGGGGCAGATCTTCAACGGCGTGCTCGCCCTCGTCATCCGTCTGATCCCGTTCATCCTGATCGGCCTTGCCGCGGCCGCGATGTTCAAGCCGGAGGACGTGGCCGTGCCGGCGCAGCTCTGGGGCGATCTCGCCAAGAACCATGCAACCGCCGGTCTCTTCGGTGTGTTGCTGGTGGCCGCCCTCGCGGGGAACATGGCCGGCATCTCCTCGATCGCGAATTGGGCGGTGTCGTATCTGATGAACGATCTGTACCGCGTGCGGCTGCGCCCGAACGCCGGCAGCCGTGAGTACATCGCCGTCAGCCGCCTGCTCACGGCGGCGTTGCTGGGTGCAGCGTTCTATCTCGGCGCGGCAATCGATCCACGGAGACTGGATACGTGGGTGCTGTTCATCAACTCGGCGCTGATGGTCTTTCCGCTGCCGCTCGCCTGGCTGAAGTGGTTCTGGTGGCGGACGAACATTTATGCGGACATGGTGGGCATTCTCGGCGCTGTGCCTGCCGGCTACCTGGTCTGGTTTGGATCGGACGCCGTCGTGCCTGCCGCCCTTCGCGCATGGATTCGAGGTCTCACCGGCGTGAGCCTCGATGGTCTCGTGCCGGCCTTCGGCAACCTGCAGGTGTATCCGTTCTGGGTGGGCTTTGGAATTCTCTTCCTGCTGGGCTGGGCATCGATTCTGCTTGCAACGTTCCTCGGTCCGCCCGAGGACCCGAAGGTGCTCGACGCGTTCTATCGAACGGTTCGTCCCATCGGCTGGTGGGGCCCTGTGCGGGCCCGGCTCGGCACGCACGACCAACAGGCGTTCCGCGAAGAGACGCGCCGTGATCTACGCGCCTGCGCAACCGGCGTGTTGTTCTACTTCTCGCTCGTCGTCGCCTTCTTCAGCGTGATGGGCGGCTGGCTGGTCACGGCAGCGATGACCGCGCTCGTGGCCCTGGTCACGGGCATGCTGTTCTTCCGGTCCGCGCTTGCTCCAACGCTTGACGTCAGATCCGCTCAAGACCAATACTGACGCATGCTTCTCAGTCGGCGCGATCTTCTGGATCTCGCCGTGCGCGCTGCTGCTGTGCCCGGCGCCGCGGCATTCTTCTCGACATGGCTGCAGGCAGGACGACAGCCGTCGTCGGGTGCACACGCACCGCCCGAGCCGCCGCTCCTTCGCAACTACACCCCGAAGTTCTTCGAGCCGCAGGATTTCGAGGCGCTGCAGTCGTTCACCGAGATCCTGATCCCCACGGACGACACACCGGGCGCCCGCGAAGCGCATTGTGCCCACTACATCGACTTCGTGCTGCATGCGAGCACGGGCCACGAGCCTGAGATGCAGGAGGAGTGGCGACACGCGATGGCGGCGCTGAAGGAGCTGGGCTTCCACACGGCGGACGCGCAAGGTCGCGCTGCCCTCGTCGCGGCGATGGCCCGGCCGGAGCAGGACCGCGCTGCGGCGCACCCGGCGTACGTCGCCTACCGGCTGATCAAAGAGCACAACACGTTCGCGTTCTACACGTCGCGTGCGGGCATCATCGACGCGCTGGATTATCGGGGGAACTCGTACAACGCGAGCTTCCCGGCCTGCGAGCATCCAGAGCATCACGTCCTGTGACGCAGTTCAGGAGGAACAACATGGCGC
>JBOGIN010001267.1:0-17378 GCA_050742275.1 Vicinamibacteraceae bacterium | reverse complement strand
TTCTAGCGGACCGCGGCCTCCGGCCGCGCTCCCCGACGGTCACTCGAGCACTCGAAACTTGACACCATGCGCCAAGTTTCTCGTCCTCAAGAGTTCTAATGCTCATGCCGCGGCGCGCCACGTGGTTTCGGCTCCACTCCTGGCTCGGCGTCATCACCGGCGCCTTCCTGCTCCTCGTCTGCTGGAGCGGCTCCCTCGTCGTGTTCAACGAGGAGATCGGTTGGCTGCTCACGCCTGACGTCCGAGCCGATCCCCGGCGCGGCATCCAGTCGGTGGACGCGGTGATCGCGTCGATTCGAGAACGCTATGCCGACCAAGCGGTCGCCCTCCATTTGCAGATCGGTCGCCACTGGGCGCACACGGCCTACGTCGACGGCCTCGAGCCAGGCCGCTTCCTGTTCATCGATCCCGCAACGGGACAGGTGCGGCGAGACGATGCGAGGGAAGGCTACACATGGAACGTGAGCCACTTCCTTCGACAGCTACACGTCCGCCTGCTGATGGGGCTGTGGGGACGCGTCTTCGTTGGACTCCTTGGCGTGACGCTGCTCTTGTCGATCGTCACGAGCCTCTGGATCTATCGCGAGTGGCTCCGCTCGCTCCTTCGCGTGCGGCGCGGCGCCGCCCGTCGCATCTTTCACATGGATCTGCACAAGGCGGTCGGCCTCTGGGCGCTCGTCTTCAACGTTCTCTTTGCCGTGACGGGCGCCGTGCTCGGCGTGGAGAATCTCTACTATCAGGTCTGGCCTCGATCCCCGGACCAGGCGTCAGCCGAGACGCTGGCCGGAACGACGCGCCTCTTGGATCCTGCCCGCTCCCGATCGCCAAGCGAGGTCATCGCCGCGTTGCGCACGCTCGATCGGGAGTTCACCGCGCGTGTGATCGAGATTCCTCCACCCGACGATCCCGGGCCCCTCGTGATCCGCGGAGACCACGGCTCGCCGCTCGTCGCGAAGGACACCAGCTCGTACACAATCGATGTGACCTCCGGTGTGCTCCTCGAATCGGTCGATGCGCGACGTGCAGGCTGGGGAACGTATCTCTACAACACGCTGGACCCGGTGCACTTTGGGTACTTCGGCGAAGGCTGGGGACTGGTCGCGGGATATCTCGTGAAGATCGTGTGGTTCGTGGCCGGGCTCACGCCGGGTGTTCTGACTCTCACGGGAGGCATGATGTGGATCCTGCGCCGCCAGCGTGCGCGCGCGGCCGCTGCCGCCAGGCAACGACTGGCCCCCGGCGCGGCTGGCACGCTCGTGAGAGGGGATGATGCGAGCGCGGCGCGGCTCTCGGCACGACTCGCCTACGCCCTCGGCCTGGTAGTCTTTCTCGCCGTCGGCTACTGCCTTCAGGCCACGATTTGGCAGCGGGGTTGGACGCTGGACGAGGTGATGTGGCAGCACTGGATGGTCAAGCCGGTGTGTCTGATCATCGTCTGCTTTCCGGTGACGGCAGTCGTCGTCTGGATCGGAAGCCTGACCGTAGAGACTCGTCGAGCGCCCGTGATTGGATTACTTGGCGCCGTCCCGTCCGGCCTCGTGTACCTCGCCGCCACGGCGGTGCTCAACTAAGAGCTGTTCCTCGCGCAACGCGGTCACGGGATCGACGGCCGCCGCGCGGGAACCAACGCGCCGCGCGCTATTCCTGACCACGCAGCAGTGCCTGCATGATGGCCGCCATACGATCCCATTCCGCCTTCTCGGTGGAGAGCTGCCGCCGGCCGGCCGCCGTGAGCTCGTAGAAGCGGGCCCGGCGGTTGTTCTCGGTCACCGCCCAATTGCCGCGCACGAAGCCGCGCTGCTCCAGACGCATGAGCCCCGGATAGAGCGTGCCCATGTTGAGCTGCAGGGCGCCGTGAGAGACCTGCTCGAGGCGGGCGGCAATCGCATAGCCGTGCTGTGGTCCGAGCGTGTGCAGTGTCTGCAGGATCATGAGATCGAGCGTGCCCTGCAGGACATCGGTCTTGGTGCGTTGCCTATTGGCCATTCGAACACACTATAGCCGCACTCTATTAGAGCGTCACATATATACCCACGCGTCTACCGACGCGGAGCCCTGGATGCGCGTGCTCCATGCGCTCACAGGAACGCCGACCTCGCAGCGTCCCCCAGCTTACGTGTCGTGTATGACCACCTGCCACGGATCGAGAAGCGACACGCCCAGGCCCTTGACGTCCGCGGTGTTGCGCGTCACCAGCGTACAGTCGTGTACGAGCGCCGTCGCCGCCATCAGCGTGTCGATCACGGGCCGGCGGCGATCGGCCGAGAGCTCGCCCCACCGCCGTGCGGCTGCCGTGTCGACCGGGAAGATGCGGTCAGCGAAGGTCAACTCGATGCCCTCGAGCCAATCGGCGATCCGGGCGGCAGCCTCCGGATCGGTGCGGCGCTTCATCTCGACGCCCTTGCGAAGCTCACCCACGGTCAACGCGCTGATGAACAGGCTCGAGGCGTCAACCGCCGCGAGAAACGACGTGACACGCTCGTTCGCGCGCCGCTTGCGCGTCTCGGACAGGACCATCGTGTCCAGGAGATAGCGCCCGCCCCCGTTCACAGCACGATCGTGCGACCCGTATCGCGACCGCGCTCGATCGGGAAGTCGTCCACCTTGGGACCGCCGAGCAGATACGCCTTGAAGTCCGGTTGGTGCGCGACGAGCGCCTGATAGTCCTCGATCGACAGCATCACCACCCGCGCCGCGCCATGTCGCGTGATCGTCTGCGGACCTTCCCTCGACGCCCGTTCCATCACCTCGCCGAATCGGGCCTTCGCCTCGTGCACCTGCCATTGCGCCACGCCCTTCTGTCTGACCATAATGACCACATATTAGATCATATAGATCCATCGTGCAAGTCATTTCTCTTGCGCACGGGCTTGGGCTAGGCCTTGGGGTGTGCCTTACGGTACACCTCCATCAGCCATGCGAGGTCGACGTGCGTATAGCGCTGCGTGGTGGAGAGCCGCACGTGGCCGAGCAGCTCCTGAATCGTGCGGAGATCCGCGCCAGCCTGCAGGAGATGCGTGGCGAACGAATGCCGCAGCGCGTGGGGGCTGATCCCGAACCGGGAGCTGCAGAGCGCCACATATCGCGCAACGATCCGGTGAACGCTGCGCGGGCCGAGCCGCTCGCCGCGATAGTTGAGAAAGAGGGCCGCCTCCTCCCGGTGACCGCGCGCGTGCCATCGTCGCGCCAAGGGCCGCTCGTCGCGCTGGGGTGCTAGGCCGCGTGACAGGCGCGCCGATTCGCGATCGGCCATCCGCACACGCGCTGCCGCGGCGGCATCGCTCATGAGGATGCGCTCCCGCTCGCCCAGCCAGTGCCGCAGCGCCGCCGCTGCGGTCGCGTGGAACGGGACGAGCCGTTCCTTCCGGCCCTTGCCCATGACTCGCAGCATCCGGCTCCCGAGATTGACGTCCTCGAGATTCAGCCCGACCAGCTCGCTGAGCCGGAGGCCGGACGCGTAGAAGAGCTCGAGCATGGCACGGTCGCGAGAGCCCAGCGGCGTGGAGGCATCCGGCGTCGAGAGCAGCGCCTCCATCTCATTGACGGCCAGGTGGGCAGGAAGCTTCTGTTCGGGACTGGGGCTGGTCACGAGCGCGCCTGGGTTGCCGTCGAAGGCGCCCTCGCGGCGCAGATGGCGGACGAAGCTCCGGATCGCCGACGCCTTGCGCGCCGCCGAGGCGCGGGTGTTTCCGCGCGCGTGGAGCTCGGCAAGGAACCCGCGGATCGTCGTGTGATCGATGATGCCGGGCAGGACCTGGCGCGCCTTGGCACCGGTCGCGATCGCGAGATAGGTCGTGAATTGCCGCAGGTCGCTCTCGTAGTTGCGGATCGTGTGCGGCGAGGCGTGCCGGTTGAGCGCGAGGAACTCGATGAATGCCTTGACGTGCTCCTGCAGCGTCTCAGGCGATCGAGGCGTGTGGAGGGCCATGGTGTGGGATGCCAGACGCACTGCTATCCACGCCCGAGCCAAAGGTGGGGCCCGCCATCCACGAGGCGAGATCGCGCAGCGCGCACTCCGCCATCGCGAGCTTCTTGGCCTGGCGGCCGCGCACCTTTCGATCCAGCGGCACCATGATCCCGAACGTGATGTTCGTCGGCTGATAGCTCGAGGCGTCGGCATGCGACACGTAATAGCCGAGCGCACCGATGGCGGTCGTCCGGGGAGGTGCGAGCGGTTCGTTGCCCTGCGTGAGGCGCGCGGCGTTCAGGCCGGCAATCAATCCCGACGCGGCGGATTCGACGTACCCCTCGACACCGGAAACCTGTCCTGCGAAGAGGAGGTCTGGGCGCGCGCGGGTCTGCCAGGTCTCGCGCAGCACCGTTGGCGCGTTGATGTACGTGTTGCGGTGCACCATCCCGAAGCGCACGAATTCCGCTTCCTCGAGCCCTGGAATCAGTCGCAGCACACGCGCCTGCTCGCCCCATTTGAGCTGCGTCTGGAAGCCGACCAGACTGTAGTGATCGCCGGCAAGGTTGTCCTGGCGGAGCTGCACGACGGCGTAGGGCTGCGTGCGCGTGCGCGGATCGATCAGCCCAACCGGCTTCATCGGGCCGAATCGCAGCGTGTCGTAGCCGCGGTGCGCCATCACCTCGATCGGAAGGCAGCCCTCGAAGAATCGTTCCTTGTCGAAGTCGTGCACGGTTGCCGACTCCGCATGGATCAGCGCGTCATAGAAGCGCGCGTACTCCTCTGCATTCATCGGGCAGTTCAGGTAATCGCCTTCGGCGGCTTCGACGCCACACGCGCGCGCTGGCCCGTTGTCCGGTGAATCAGGAGAGTGTCTCCCCCAGCGGGATGCACGGAACACCGTATCGTTGCGGATGGTGTCCGCCAAGACGATGGGGCTAATCGCGTCGTAGAAATAGAGATGGTCGGCGCCAACGAAGGCGCGAATCGCGTTCGACAGCGCGTCGGAGGTGAGTGGGCCGGTCGCAACGATGGTCGGGGAGCCGTCACGCGGCTCGGGAATCGCAGCGCACTCACATCGCTCGATGGTGATCAGCCGATGTCCCGTGACCGCTTCGGTGACGGCATGCGAGAAACGCTCACGGTCGACGGCCAAGGCCGCGCCGGCGGGCACGCGGCTGGCGTCGGCACAACGGATGATCAGCGAGCCGAGCCGCCGCATCTCTTCCTTCAGCACGCCGACGGCGTTGTCCAGCTTGTCGCCGCGGAACGAGTTGCTGCACACCAGCTCGGCGAGCCCGTCCGTCTTGTGAACGCGCGTTGGCGTCGACGGGCGCATCTCGTACAGCGTCACCGCCACGCCGCGCGACGCCGCCTGCCATGCCGCCTCGCACCCCGCCAGGCCGCCTCCAACGATGCGAATCACCGCTGTCTGTTTCCCGTTTCCCGTTTCCCGTTTCCGAATCCTGAATCCTGAATCCTGAATCCTGAATCCTGGTCTTTATGCACTCTTGCGCTTCTTCGCGGCGTCACGCGCGGACGTGCGTCGCGCCATGCGCTTCGGGGGTGGTCCGCTCGCGGCGCGCGCCTCGAGCAGCGCGATGGCCTCGTCCAACGTCGTGCTCGCCGGATCCGCGCCCTTGGGAAGCGAGGCATTGACGGCGCCGTCGCTGACATAGGGACCGTACCGACCTGCGAGCATTTGAATCTTGGCGCCGCTCTTCGGATGCGAGCCCACCTCGCGGAGCACCGTCTTGGCCGCCTCCCGGCGACGGCCTCGCTTCTCTCGTTGGAAGAGCTCCAACGCCCGCTCGAGCGCGATCGTGAACACGTCGTCATCTTGATCGAGCGAGCGGAAATCGTTGCCGTGCTTGACGTACGGTCCAAAGCGCCCCCACCCGGCGACGATCGGCTCCCCATCGCTCGGGTGCGGTCCCAGCTCACGAGGAAGCGAGAGGAGCTTCAAGGCCTCCTCGCGCGTGAGCGTCTCCGGAGTCATGCCGGGCAGGAGTGACGTTCGCTTTGGCTTTGGCGCCTTCGATCCCTTCTCAGGCGCCTCTCCCAACTGGACGTAGGCCCCGAAGCGGCCGCTCAACACGTAAATCGGCAAGTCGGTCGACGGATCGGTCCCCAGCGTGCGCGGCCCCTGCGCCCGCTCCTTCAGCAGCGCGAGCGCTTCCTCCACACCATAGTCCGCGGGCTCGACGTCGTCTGGGATCGAGGCAGTGCGCCCGGGACCGCCCTCACCCAGCTGCACGAACGGGCCGTAACGGCCGATGCGCACGCGCACCGGTTCGCCGCTCTCCGGATCGACTCCCAAATCGACGACCGGATAGCTGATGCTGTCGTCATCCTGCACGCGCTGCTCGAGGCCGCGACGGCTGCCATCCCCACGATAGAAGGCGCGGACGAACTCGAGCCAGTCGCGCTGACCGTTCGAGATCTGGTCTAGGTCCTCCTCCATCTCGGCGGTGAATCCCACATCGACGTAATCATCGAAGTGTCGCTTGAGCAACTGCGTCACCGCGAATGCCGTGAAGCTCGGCACGAGCGCCTTGCTCTGCCGAAAGACGTAGCCGCGCCGAATGATCGTGTCGATCGTGGGCGCGTAGGTCGACGGGCGTCCGATGCCTTCTTCCTCCAATCGCTTGACCAACGACGCCTCGGTATAGCGCGCGGGTGGCTGCGTCTCGTGGCCGCGCGCGTCGAGCGCGCCGAGCTCGAGCGGTGCTTGACCGTGGCCGGCCCGTTCGACGAGATCGCCCACACGGCAGGTTGGCAGCAACGTTTCTCGGTCGCCGAGCTCCGCCGCCGGATCGTCGCTGCCTTCGACGTACGCTCGCAGGAAGCCTGCAAACTCGATTGCCTTCCCGCTCGTCGAGAACACGCTGGACACGCCATGGTCATCTTGCGCCGTGATCTCGAGCGTCGTGCGCACCAGCCGCGCGTCGGCCATCTGCGACGCGACCGCGCGCTGCCAGATCAGCTCGTACACGCGCGCCGCGTCGGCGTCCATCTCGCCCACCACCTGCTGCGGCAGGCGGGTGAAGTCCGTGGGACGGATGGCCTCGTGCGCCTCCTGGGCGTTCCGTACGCGTGTCTGATATTGGCGTGGTTTGTCGTAGTACGCGTCGCCGTATCGCTCGCGAATGGCGCGCGCCGCCTCGCGCAGCGCCTTCTCGCTGAGCGTGGTCGAGTCCGTGCGGTGGTACGAGATGACGCCCTCATCGTGCAGCCGCTGCGCCGCCGACATCGTCCGATCGGCGGAGAACCCGAGCTTCCTATTGGCTTCCTGCTGCAGGGTCGACGTCGTGAAAGGGGGTGCGGGACGCTGAACCGCCGGCTTTGCGTCGACGGCCGTCACGCGCCACGGCAACCCGCTCTCGAGCCGTTCCTGGAGCCGGCGTGCCGCGGCTTCATCCAACCGCTCGACGTTGCTCGACGTCAACGTGCCGGACGCGTCGAAATCTCGACCGCTCGCCACGCGGCGGTCACCGACCCTCACGAGCGTCGCCGTGAACCGGCGTCCCTCGCCCGCAAGCTCCGCGTCGAGGTTCCAATACGACGCCTTCCGAAACGCGCGCCGCTCCTCTTCCCGCTCGACGATGAGGCGAACGGCGATGCTCTGGACGCGACCAGCGCTGAGGCCCGTCTGCACTTTCTTCCAGAGCACTGGTGACAGCGTGTACCCGAAGAGGCGATCGAGAATACGGCGGCTCTCTTGTGCGCGCACGAGATGCTCGTCGACACCGTGCACCTTCTCGAGGGCCTCCCGCACGGCCTCTTCGGTAATCTCGTGAAAGACAATGCGCCGAACGGGAACGCGCGGCTTCAGGACTTCCCTGAGGTGCCAGCTGATGGACTCCCCTTCGCGGTCAGGGTCGGTCGCCAACAGGAGCTCGGACGCATCCTTCAGCGCGCTCTTCAGCTCCTGAATGCGCTTGCGCTTCTCGGGCGAGATGACGTAATACGGTGTGAAATCACCATCGACATCCACGGCCAGGCGGCCCCACGGCTTCTTCTTGATTGCCGCGGGCACGTCGCTGGCGCGCTCCGGCAGATCGCGCACGTGGCCGTAGCTGGCCTCGATGCGGTACTTGTCGCCGAGAAATCGGCGCAGCGTGCGTGCCTTGGCGGGCGACTCAACAATGACGAGCGGTTTTGCCATGACCCTCCACTACGAGCGTCTCTACGTTAGCACGGGGCCTCACCCCCTCGTCTTCGTCGCGGCCCGACGCGTAAAGCGGCCGGCCCTGCGCGAGACGAGACCACCGAGCTCCAGCGCGAGGAGCCGTTCGAGCACCGCGGCGCTTCCGCGACCTGTGCGTGCCACCAGCGCGTCGACGTCGCACGCCTCGCCCGGCGTCATGACCGCCAACAGCCAGTCGCTCGTGGTGGGCTCCGCCGCGCCGCCTGCGGTGAGCTCCGTCGAACCGCGACCGCCAGCGTCGGAGCGCCAACCGATCTCGTCCAACACGTCAGCGGCGCTTTCGACCAGCCGCGCGCCGTCACGAAGGAGGCCGTGCGCGCCGCGGTTGTGATCCGCGAGCACGTTGCCCGGCACCGCCAACACATCGCGTCCCTGCTCGAGCGCCAGGCGTGCCGTAATCAGCGACCCGCTCCGATTAGACGCTTCGACCACGACGACGGCGAGCGCGAGACCGCTGAGGATACGGTTTCGAAGTGGAAAGTGGTGCGCCCGCGGCGGCGTTCCGGGCGGCAACTCGCTGACGAGAGCGCCAGTTCGAGCGATCAGATCGGCGAGCGCCTCATGCTCCGCAGGATACGTTACATCGGCGCCACATCCGAGCACGGCAACGGTCTTGCCCGCGTCGAGCGCCGCCCGGTGCGCGGCCGCATCCACGCCTCGCGCCAGACCGCTCACGACGGCGAGACCTTCTGCAGCGAGGTCTCGGGCGAGCTGGGAGGCCACCTCGAGCGCATACGGTGTTGCTCCCCGCGACCCCACGACCGCAACCATCGGCAGCGCCAGCGTCGCTGGATCGCCACGCACCCACAGCACGACGGGAGGATCGACGATCGCAGCCAGCCGAGACGGATAGGCGGGATCGGCCCGCGTGACCGGCACGAGGCCGGCTCCCCGCGCCAGCGCCACCGTTTGGGCCGCTTCTGCTCGCCATTCGGCCCAGGTTCGGTGTGGCTCGCCACGTGACAAGAACGAGACGGCCGACGAAGCCTTTCGTACCTCGAGCGGGAGATTTCCTGAAGATCTCGCTACCCCTTCCGTCTCGAGGCCCTGCTCGGCCAACCACCGCGCGGTCCGGGCCGGCTGACGGCGTCCCAGAAGCGATAACGCGACCGAATCCACGAGGTCGAGCACGGTTCCCTCCGGTACTCCGCCAAGCGGTACTCCACCCCCGCTGGGACCGCGTCCAACCTAAAGGTCGCGCCTCCACGCACCGAAAGGTTGGGCCTAGGGTCGGGCGTGCGGCGGTGCATACGAAAACCGAAAAAGGAAGAGGCCAGGCACCCGGAATCACCCGAGGGACCTGACCTCTGGACCTTTTAGTATAAGGGGAAAACTCCTTGCGCGGTCTCGCGCCGCCTCGCTATAGTGGATGCTAGCTTCATGGGCATGCGCTCCATGTTCTTGGCAGTGTCGCTCGCGGCGCTCCTGTTGGCGGCGCCTGTGTCGGCCGAGCCACGTGACGATGCGAGGGCGCAAGTGGAGTTTGGGATCTTGATGGCCCAAAAGGGGCTCTGGAAGGAGGCGCTCTATCGCTGGGAGCGTGCCGTCCAAATCGATCCCACCTACGCCGCGGCCTACAACAACCTCGCGGTGGCGTATGAGCACGTCGGCGCGTTCGGTAAAGCGCGGCAAGCGTACGAGCGGGCGCTCGAGCTCGAGCCGAAGAACGTTCACATCGAACAGAACTACGATCTGTTCAGAGAGATCAATGACCGCGCGCACAGCAGCTCGACTCGCTAGCGTGCTTGTCCTTCTCGCGAGCGTAGCCTGCACCTCCGCTTACGAGATCCCGGTGGAGACACCGATCCGCCCAAAGCTCGACATCTCGCCGTTCCAGCGCGTCTTCGTCGCGGGCTTCGTCGCGGGCGGCTCCGACGATGTCGACTCCAATCTCGAGACAGTGCGGCTGCTCAGGAGCCAGCTCCGAACCAAGTCGAATCTTCGAGTGATCGACGCCGATGTCCTCCCGCTCCTGGAGATCGGTGAGGAGCAGGCCAAGACCCCACAGCGCACCAATGCGGCGCCTCTTCCTTCCGACCGTCCCGAGCCGGCGCCAAGCGGCGCGGCGGAGCCGTTGATCGTCACGACCGGCAACGGGGGCGCTCCTCCTGCGCCACCCGACGGCCAGTCGGAGCCCGCCGTTCGTAACGAGCAGCAGCTCGCAACCTACGAGCCGATCTTTGAGGACGTCGCGTACTGGAAGAAGATCGGCGAGGAGTTTCAGCAGCCGCTCATCGTGACCGGCACGCTCTACTTCGTGCCGTACGAGAAGTCTGGACCTGTCGTTCAGGAGCGGGAGTACTTCGATCAGCTCGGTCGGCGTGTCGTGCGGCCGGTGCGTGTGTACATGGAGCGCAAAGGCTACATTCTGCGTCCGAAGTTCGTCTTCATCGACGGCAGGACCGGCACCGTGATCTACACGGAAGCACACCGCGAAGAGCGGCTGTACATGCCGCAGCAGAACGTGCCGGCATTGTCCTCCTACTTCGAGATGATGGACGCGATCCTTCCCTCCTTCCTCAATGCCTTGAGCGAGCAGACGATCCGCGGCGTGCGGATCCTCCTGAAGTAGCGCAGGCCGTGAGAGCTGCTTGCGCGGCGGTTTGGCAGGCCAGAAGGGCCCTGCCCTCCGCGAGGAACGGGGTCAGTTCGACGCGTGTGTTATACTTTCTGTTTCGGTTTGGGGCGAAGGTGCGCCCCTGCGGAGGGTAACGACCGTGTTTGCAGTCATTCAGGCTGGCGGCCGGCAAGTAAAAGTGAGCCCGGGCGCCGTGGTAACGGTCGATCGGTTGACCGCAGAGCCGGGTCAGGAGGTGCACTTCGAGCGCGTGCTCCTCGTGGGTCCCGACAGCGGTGACGCGAGCGGCGAGGTGGTCGTCGGCCGCCCTTTCGTGGCCAACGTGCGCGTGGTAGGCACCGTCCAAGACGAGGTCAGGGGACCCAAGATCCGCGTCTTCAAGATGAAGCGGCGCAAGGGCTACCGTAGAACGACCGGCCACCGCCAAACGCTGACGCGTGTCGCGATTCGCGACATCGTCACCGGCACGTAGCCGTCAGCTGCCAGGAATTCATGGGAGCTCAAAATGAGTTCCGGGCCAAGGAGGAGCCATGGCACACAAGAAGGGACAAGGCAGCTCTCGTAACGGACGCGATAGCGCTGCGCAGCGGCTGGGCGTGAAGCGATTCGACGGCAATGTCGTCACCGGCGGCTCGATTCTCGTGCGGCAGCGCGGGCGCCGGTTCCGGCCCGGGCTGAACGTCGGGCTCGGCAAGGATGACACGCTCTTTGCCAAGCTGGCCGGCGTGGTTCGCTTCGAGGACCACGGCGCGCACGGTCGTGTCATCAGCGTGGTGCCGACCGTGACCGATTCGGATCAGGCTCCAGAGCCTGATGTTCGTTGACGAAGTCGATATCTCCGTCTCGGCGGGCGACGGCGGACGCGGCTGCGTCAGCTTTCGCCGGGAAAAGTACGTGCCGCGCGGCGGCCCCAACGGCGGCGACGGGGGCGCTGGCGGGTCCGTCCAGCTCGAAGCCAGCCTCAATCTGAACACCCTGGTGAGTTATCGGTTCCACCCGGCCTTCGGCGCCGAGCGTGGTGCCCACGGTGAAGGATCCAACCGTACGGGACGCAGCGGCGGTGATCTCGTCCTCCAGGTGCCCGCGGGGACTGTCGCCTACGTGCACACCGCCGACGGGCTGCGGCAAGTCGCCGATCTCACCGAGCCGGGCATGCGCGTGCGCGTCGCACGGGGCGGACGCGGCGGGCGCGGCAACGCGCGGTTCGCCACGTCGACCAACCGCGCCCCGCGTCGGGCCGAGCCTGGCGAGCCGGGTGAGGCGGTCCGCCTGCACCTACGTCTCAAGCTGCTCGCGGACGTCGGCCTCGTGGGCTTTCCCAACGTCGGCAAGTCGACGCTGATCGCGCGCATCTCGGCAGCACGGCCGAAGATTGGTGATTATCCGTTCACCACGCTTACACCGAACCTGGGCGTCGTCTCGATGTCGGACGACCGCAGCTTCGTCGTCGCCGACGTTCCCGGTCTCATCAAAGGAGCGCACGAGGGCCATGGTCTCGGTGATCGGTTCCTTGGCCATGTCGAGCGGACCAAGGTACTCGTTCATTTGGTCGATGTTTCCGAGACATCGGGGCGCGAGCCGGTACAGGACCTCGACGTGATCAGAAAGGAGCTCGCTCGCTACGTGCCGGACGCAGAGACGGTGGATCCGTCCCACGTGCCGCTGAGCGCACGGCCGCAGATCGTAGCGGCGTCGAAGATCGATTTGCTGCAGGATGGGGCGAGGCTGACCGCGCTGCGGAGCAGGGCCACCGCGCTTGGTCTCGCCTGCTATCCGATCTCGGCCGTCACGGGTGAAGGTGTGCCGGAGCTGCTGGAAGCAATGTGGAGCTACGTAGCAACCGGCTCGGCATCAGGAAACGGGAAACAGGAAACGGGAAACGACAGGCACAGACGGGACCCGACTCCTGAATCCCGAATCCTGAATCCCGAGTCCTGATTCCTGTTTCCTGATTCCTGTTTCCTGTTTCCCGATGCTTCTCGGCATTCTGGGTGGCACGTTCGATCCGATTCACTGCGGACATCTGGACGCGGCGGAGGCCGCACGGTCCAGCCTCGGCCTGGATGAGATCTGGATGATGCCCGCGCGCGTGCCGCCGCTGCGTGAGCCGCCTGTCGCGCCAGCTTGGCATCGATTCGCCATGGCCGCGCTCGCCGTCAATGGCCGCCCTTACTTCCGTGTATCGGATATCGAGTTACACCGGGAGGGAACTTCGTATACCTGGGACACGCTGCAGCAGCTTTACACGCTGGGGTACAATGGATCGCAGATCTTCTTCATCACGGGCGTAGACGCGATCTTGAAACTCGGCACCTGGCATCGCTATCCAGCCCTCCTCGACGCGTGTCATTTCGTGGCGGTGGCACGTCCCGGCGTCGGCGCCGGCATGCTTGCCGGCGCCATTCCGGAAGCCGCCGACCGCGTGGTCGCCGCACACGCCCGTCGCGACATCACCGTCGGGGCGGCGGGGGAACGCTGCCGTATCTGGCTCGTCGACGTCCCCACCGCCGCCGTCTCCTCGACCGACGTCCGGACGCGCGCTGCGCGTGGCGAGCCGCTGGACGGTTTGGTCCCTCCCCTCGTGGCGTCTCACATCCTTCAGCACGACCTGTATCGCTCACCTTCGGGTTCGGCAGGCGACTTGCATGACCAAGACTGAGGTGCGTGGCACGAAGAAGGGCGCTCAGCCCGATTTCCCGGCTCCGGTAGCTGCGTGTGTCGAGGCGGCCCTCGACAAGAAGGCCACGGATGTGACCGTGCTCGACCTGCGACACGCCGGAGCGTTCGCCGACTACTTCGTGCTCTGCTCCGGAAGCAGTGCACGACAGGTCAAGGCGATCGTCGACTCAATCGAGGAGCGGCTGCGCCAGCAGCGTGTGCGGCCGTCTCATATCGAAGGCTATGACCGCGCCGAGTGGGTTCTCATCGACTGCTTCGATCTCATTGTCCACGTCTTCACGGCGGAGACGCGGGCATTCTATGGGCTCGAGCGTCTCTGGGGCAGCGCGGCCCGCATCGACATCGGCGACGGCAGCAAGCGGCTCTCCCGAACGGCCGCCGTGCCATAAGGCGAGAAAGGGGAAAAAGGGGACTGTCCCCTTTTTCAAAATGCATGCAGTGAAAAAGCGGGCTGTCCCCTTTTTCCCCTTCTTCGCCCGCGCGATCGACAGTCTCCTGACAGTCCTCCTCGCGCCGCGTTGCGTTGCCTGCGAGGAGCTGCTCGACCAGCCTCGCTCGAGCCTCGTCTGCCCACGATGCTGGTCTCGGCTGGCGGTCTTCACGCGCCCAGTGTGCGAATCGTGCGGGCTGCCGGTTCTGGCGGCCAGCCGCTGTGGCCCATGCGCCGTCGGCAAGCTCTTCGCACACATCACCCGCTTGCGCACGGTCGGACCCTACGACGGCACGCTCCGCCGAATTCTGCACGCGCTCAAGTACGACGGCCGCCGGACATTGGCGGCCGAGCTCGGGCCCCTGCTTCGACGGCACAGCACCGACCTGCTCGAGGGCGCGGACCTCGTCGCCCCGGTGCCGTTGCACGCCAGGCGGATGCGGGAGCGAGGCTTCAATCAAGCCGCGGACCTGGCGTCCACCCTCCCTCTGCCCCACCTGGATGCCCTTGCGCGCGTCGTGGCGACCGGCTCGCAGACTGGTCTCTCCGCCGAGCAGCGAAGGCGGAACGTGAGCCGGGCGTTCGCCTTGCGGCCGGAGACGTCTCGCGTGGGACGCACGCGTGCGGCAAGCATGGAATCTCCTACCGCTCGCATCCGAGACCGTGTCGTGGTGCTCGTTGACGATGTCTGCACAACGGGCGCAACCCTGGAGGCATGCGCGGCCGTGCTGCTGGAGGCTGGCGCGCGCGAGGTGCGGGCGGTCACGGTTGCCCGCGCGCTGCTCACCTCCTCACCCTCTCGCCCACACTCGGCCCCCGCCCTTCGTTAATCGTTGGCCAGCCATCGTCATTCCACACCACCTCATCGAGCAGGGCTTGGCGGCCGCTCTCGAACGCGCCCTGCCGATACGCGTGATAGAGAAGAAAGGTCCGCCCTCGCTCGTCGGACACAATGGAGCCATGCCCGGGACAGCGCCACACCTCGTTTGCCGGCAGGATGGGATTGGCGGCGTTGCGTTCCCACGGTCCGAGCAGCTTGCGCGATCGCGCGACCCCGAGCCGGTAGTCGCATCGCTCGCCGCAGCAGCCGCGCGCCGAATAAAAGAGATAGAACCACTCGCCGCGACGAAGGATGTACGGGCCCTCGACGAGGTGTCCCTCCCACGGGGCCTCGTTGCGCAAGATCTCCACCGCCGTCCCCTCGAGTCGCGTGCCATCCGCCGAGAGCGGCTGCGCCCACAGCGGTGTGGGCTTCTTCTGGCTGTTGCCGTCCTCCTTCCACACGAGATATCGCCGCCCTCGTTCGTCCGTCGCCGCTGCGGCGTCGATCGAGCCAAGGCGTTGACAGACGAGCGGCCCGTGGTCGACCCATGGCCCGGTGGGCTCTGGCGCCGTTGCCACCGCCACGCACAGAGGACCGTCTTTCCTCCGTGCCGTGTAGTAGACGAAATAGCGTCCCCGATGCTCGGCGATCTCCGGCGCCCAGTAGCTGCCGGACGACCAGGCGGGCGGCGTCTCGAAGACGTGGCCAATACGTGTCCAGTTGACGAGATCGCGCGACGAGTACAACGGGAAGGTGGGCACGTCGTTGCCCGACGTGTGCGTCGACCAATACGTGCCGTTGACGCGAATGACCGACGGGTCCGGATGATCGCCGGGAATGACCGGGTTGCGATAGGTTGGTCCCTCCGACGTCCCCGCGGCGGTGGCCACGGTCGCAAAGACGACGAGGCAGACGGATGCGAGTCGCATGGGGGTATGCTACCCTCACCGGACCATGGTGCGCACTACGACCGCGCGTCTCATGGCGGCCGCCTGTCTTCTGGTGGTGATCGCGGCGCCGCCCGCCCTCGCGCAGCACGCGGACCGCCCTAATATCCTCTGGATTACCAGCGAGGACAACGGTCCCAATCTCGGGGCCTACGGCGACACGTACGCCACCACACCGAATCTGGACCGACTCGCATCACGTGGACTGCGCTATCTCAATGCCTGGTCGACGGCGCCGGTCTGCGCGCCAGCCCGCACGGCGATTATCACCGGGATGTATCCCTCCTCCACCGGGTCCGAGCACATGCGAAGCATGGTGCGCCTGCCGGCATCCATGCGCATGTTTCCGGAGATCCTCCGCGAAGCCGGTTACTACACCTCGAACAACGTGAAGGAGGACTACAACATCGAGAAGACCGGCAAGGTCTGGGACGACTCGTCGAAGACGGCGCACTGGCGTAACCGCCCGCCGGGCAAGCCATTCTTCGCAGTGTTCAACATCACCCTCACGCACGAGAGCCAGATCCGCAGCCGCCCGCACACCTGGATTCATGATCCGGCCAAAGTCCCGCTGCCAGCCTATCATCCCGATACGCGTGAAGTGCGCGAGGACTGGGCGCAGTATCACGACAAGATGACCGAGATGGACCACGTCGTGGGTCAGCGTCTCGCGGAGCTGGAGGCCGACGGCCTGGCCGACGACACGATCGTCATCTACTTCGGCGATCACGGGGCAGGCTTGCCACGGCTGAAGCGCTGGCCGTACAACTCCGGGCTGCGTGTGCCGCTCATCGTTTACGTGCCGTCGAAGTTTCGACACCTCGCGCCGGATAGCGATGAGGCTGGCGCCGCCAGCTCACGGCTCGTGGGCTTCGTCGATCTGGCGCCCACGATGCTCAGCCTCGTGGGTGTCGAGGCGCCCGAGTGGATGCTAGGGCGCGCGTTCCTGGGTCGATTTGGGCGGCCGGCGCCCGCGTACGCGTTTGGGGTTCGCGGACGCATGGATGAACGGTACGACATGGTACGCTCGGTCCGCGACCAGCGCTACGTCTACATCCGCAACTACCTGCCGCATCGCATCTACGGTCAGTACCTCTCCTACATGTTCGAGACACCGACCACACGGGTCTGGAAGCGGCTATACGATGAGGGAAAGCTCGAGCTGCCGCGCACCTTCTTCTGGGAGAAGAAGCCGGCCGAGGAGCTGTACGACCTAGCGTCCGATCCGGATGAAGTGCGCAACCTCGCCTCGTCTGGGGCCCATCGCTCGGTGCTCGAGCGCCTGCGGCGTGCGCTGGACGAGCATGCTGCGGCGATTCGTGATGTCGGCTTCCTGCCCGAGTACGAGATGCGGCGCCGCGCCGCATCGAGCGCACCGTATGAGGTGGGCCACGATCCGCAGCGATACGATTTGAAGCGCGTGCGAACGATGGCCATGCAGGCATCGGATCCGCATGTGCCGCTGGCTGAGATCCGGAAGGGTCTCACGGACGCTGATCCTGCGGTGCGGTACTGGGCCGCGATGGGCGTGCTCGTTCGCGAAGGGGACGCCGTGTCGACGGCCACCGCCGACCTGACCGATTTGCTCGACGACGAGTCGCCTGGGCCGCGAATCATGGCGGCCGAAGCGCTCGCAAGGTACGGCCCGGCATCGTCACGACGGCGCGCGATCCAGGTGCTCCTCGAAACCGCCGATGTCACCCGCGCTGGCTTCTATGAAAGTGTGCTCGCCTTGAACTCGCTATGCCACGTCGAAAGGTTGCCGGCAGACGTCAAGGACGCGGTCGCCTTGCTTCCCAGGACG
>JBOGIN010001266.1:0-1651 GCA_050742275.1 Vicinamibacteraceae bacterium | reverse complement strand
GGAGTGGACGCCGCTCACGGCGATGCCGGGGGGTCGCGCCATTGCCGCCGTGCCCTTCCTGGTGGGGTCACGGTGCCTCGGCGCGGTCGGCCTGAGCTTCACGCGCCGGCGGCGCTTCGACGATCGAGACCGGGCGTTTCTGCAGGCCCTTGCGCACCAGGCGGCCCTCGCGCTCGAGCGCGCGCGACTTCAAGGAGTGGCGCAGCGGGCGCAAGCCGCAGCCGAAGCCGCGAGCCTCGCCAAGGACGAGTTCCTCGCTGCGCTGTCCCACGAGCTGCGGACGCCGCTCAACGCAATCCTGGCGTGGGCGCAGATGTTGCGGGCGGGCCGCGTCGAGCCCGAGGTGGTGCCCCGGGCCCTGGAAGCGATCGAACAGAACGCGCGGACGCAGGCGCGGCTCGTCAAGGACTTAGTCGACGTGTCCCGCGCGGTGAGCGGTCGCCTCCAGCACGCCTGGGAGGCCGTGGACTTGGGGGTTTGCCTCGAGGCTGCCCTGGGGACGGTGCGGCCAGCGGCAGACGACAAACGCCTCACGCTGGTCGTCCGCCGGGAGGAGCGCGAGGCCCGCGTCCGTGGCGACACAGCCCGGCTCCAACAAGTCTTCTGGAATCTGTTGACCAACGCCATCAAGTTCACACCAGCCGGCGGACGCGTCGACGTTGCCCTCGGCTACACCGCAGACGAGGCGATCATTCGTGTGACCGACTCTGGCGATGGAATGGAGCCAGAACGGGTGCCGGCGATGTTCGAACGCTTCTCTCAGGCCGATTCGTCACCGTCCCGGTCGCAAGAAGGTCTCGGCCTCGGCCTCGCCATCGTGCGACACCTGATCGAAGCGCACCAAGGATCGGTCCACGCGACGAGCGAGGGACGGGGACACGGGAGCACCTTCGTGATTCGGCTGCCCCTGGATCATGCCGTCGAGGCCCGCGATCGGACGAGCGTCCATTCATGATCGACCCCGACCTGTTGCTTCGGGCCTACGCCTCTGGCTGGTTCCCGATGGGCACGGACAGCCGCCGCGGCGTCGAGTGGTTCTCACCGGATCCGCGAGGGATCTTGCCGCTCGACACGTTTCACGTGCCGAAGCGCCTCGCGCGCCTGGTCAGGCAGAGCGCGTTGGACGTGCGCCTGAATCAGGCATTCGAGGCCGTGATGCGTGCATGCGGGCGTCGGCACGAGACCTGGATCAATCAGGAGATCATCGAGAGCTTTGCCGAGCTCCACCGTCTGGGCTTCGCGCACTCCATGGAGGCCTGGCGTGGGGATCGGCTCGTCGGCGGCCTGTACGGCGTGAGCCTCCACGGTGCGTTCTTCGGCGAATCGATGTTCCACCAGGAGACCGATGCTTCGAAGGTGGTGCTGTGCGCTTTGGTCGAGCGGCTACGCGCGCGCGGTTATGTGCTGCTGGATGTGCAATGGGTCACGTCGCATCTAGCGCAGTTCGGCGGGGTCGAGATCCCGCGCCAGGAATATGTTGCACGCCTCCGAGAGAGCGCGAGACGGCGCTGTATCTTCGCGTGATCGCCGTCGCGGTACGTAGCGAGGGGCCTTCAGAGCGTGTGAACAAATTCGTGGGGTCCACCTTTTCGTGGGGTCCGCCTTTTCGTGGGGTCCGCCTTTAGGCGGACCTACATGGCCGATAGGGCCC
>JBOGIN010001265.1:0-12116 GCA_050742275.1 Vicinamibacteraceae bacterium | reverse complement strand
CGCCTCGCGCGTTCAGCGCCCTCACGAGGTTGCTGCCGATGAACCCCGCCGCGCCGGTCACAATCACCATGAAGCCTCCTGGCCTCGCCCCTCGCCCCTCGCCCCTCGCCCCTCGCCCCTTGTGCTGACCCCTGATCCCTGATCCCTGATCCCTACTTATTGATGACGCGATCCAGGATCTCGATGGTGTGATAGACGGGCAGGCGCGCGCCGAGCGTCGCCAGATGTGTGCGGAGCTGCATCACGCAGCCAATGTTACCGGTCGCGACGGCATCGGCCTTCGAGGCGACGGCGCCCTTTGCCTTGCGCTGGCCGAGCTCGCGCGCGATCTCCGGCTGGTCGATGTTGTAGGTTCCCGCCGATCCACAGCAAATGCCCGGGTCTGGCATCTCGACGAGCGTGAGGTTGGGGATGCGGCCGAGCAGCGCGCGCGGGGCGGCGCTCACGCGCTGCGCGTTCACGAGATGGCAGGCGTCGTGATAGGCAACGCGCAGCGGGGCGGGTAACGGAGGTACATCGCCGAGACCAACCTGCTCCAGGAAGACGGACACATCGGTGACCCGCGAGGCCAGCCGCTCGGCGTCCTCTTCCTCGGGGAAGCCTTTGAAGAGAAGCCCGTACTCGTGCATCCCCGAGCCGCAGCCTGCGGCGGTGGTGACGATGGCGTCGACGTCGGTTGGAAACGCACGCAGGTTCCGACGCGCGCTCCGCCGCGCCTGCTCCGCTTCTCCCACGTGCATGGCGAGCGCGCCGCAGCAGCCCTGCGCCGGCGGCACGACCACCTCCACGCCTGCCCGCGCGAGGACGCGCAGCGCCGCCCATCCGATCTCGGGGGCCAGCACCTGCTGGGCGCAGCCCTCGAGGAGGGCCACTCTTGCCCGGCGAGCGCCTTGGGCTGGATGGAGTGACGGCAGCGGCCGCGCTCGTGGCAGATGGTCCGGTACCAGGTCGAGCATGGACCGCAAACCACGAGGCACGACGGCCCGGAATCGGCCGGCGAGGCGCCCCAGGCTCATCGCACACCGGAAACGCCGCGCATACGGCAGCGTCTGCAGGACGAGCGCGCGGCGCAGCCGCTCTCCGATGCTCCGCCCGCGGCGCGGCTCGACGTGCGCGCGGAATGGCGTCAACAGGTCGCCATACTCGACACCAGACGGACAGGCGGGCACGCAGGCCAGGCAGCCGAGACATCGATCGACGTGCGTCAGGACCTCGTCGAGCGCGATGTCACCCTCGAGGACCGCCTTCATCAGGAAGATGCGCCCGCGCGGCGAGTCCATCTCCTCGCCGAGCACACGATAGGTCGGACAGGCTGGCAGGCAGAACCCACAGTGAACACAGGTTGCCACGGCTCGCGCCATGGCATCGCCCTGCGGACCGAGTTGGTTTACATCGATGCGGTGCAGCACAACCGCACAAGGTTATCCGAAAAACAGGCGTCAGGGGTCAGGCGTCAGGGGTCAGCAGGCGTCACGGGTCATGCCAAGGGCGCGGAGGCTCGAGGCGAGAGGCAGAGTCTCGTGCGTAAACTCGGCCGTGTGCGCTGGCCCACCGCGCAACGTTCTCTTGCAAGATGACGCTTGGAATGCGCAGGCGGTACTGCGCAGCTTCGACAAAGGAGGAAAGAGACATGTCTCACATCGTGCGCTGGACTGCGGCTTTCGTGCTCGCGCTGCCCGGCACGGTCCACTTTGCGACCGGCTCACCAGCGCTCGCGTCGCCAATGCCGGAACTGTCAGGTGTACAGGCAGAAGCGCCGGTCAAGACCATTGAAGATGGCGCGCTCGACGAGATTACGCTCTACACGGAGGCTGCACCGAGGGCAGCGCCCGTGTACGTCGAGCTGTTCGACGCGTCCAAGGCAGACATCGGCACCGGCAACGAAGAAGAGGACGAAAAGGCCGAAGCGGATCGAATGAAAGCCGAGGCGCCACGGTTGATCGCGCAGGCGATTGTCGACGCGCTGAAGGAGACTAGCTCGTTCCCGTCGGTGACGCTTGCAGACGAGAAGGGCGAAACGCGCGATGGCCTCGTGATTACAGGTGAGGTCACGGCTCTCGATCCCGGCAGTCGGAAGCTTCGCGCCTTCGCCGGGTTTGGCGCGGGCAAGTCGACAGTGGCCGTGAAAGCCGCCATCAAGGATGCGGCAAGCGGCAAGGTGTTGGCGACGTTCGTCCACACGCACCATGGCCGCGGCGGATGGGGTGGCGGCGATTCCATCGAGCTGATGACCGGCGACTCGAAGAACCTCGGTGAGGACATCGCCGATTTCCTCCATCGCTGGACGACCGGCGACGATATTGATTGAACGCTGGCGGGTGTGAGCGCGACCGACCCATGGGTGTTCGCCGTCGCGCCGGCCCTGATGCTCGCGGTCGCGCTCCTCGCCGCCCTTCGACCCGCACTGCGCGCTGCACGCAGGGGGATCGATCAGCGTTCTCTCAGGTTGCCACCATCGGATAGGTGAAGAGCGTGAAGTGCGTCAGGTTCAGGCCGAAGTGCACCAGGACCGCTGCACGCAAGCCGCCGCACCGGTAGGCCACGCCGTAGCCTACGCCTGCCAATCCCGCGACCATCGCGTAGGTCGTGCCACCTGCGACGTGCGCGACACCAAACAGCGCGGCCGCGATACCGATAGCAACCGCATCGCCGTAGAGATGTCCCGCAAGACGGCGGCTCAACGCTTCCTGCAGGTAGCCGCGGAAGAGCGCTTCCTCGGTCATGCAGACCAACAGCAGGTTGTTGATCGCCCACAGCCACCCGAGCGCCGGCCACTTCGGTGCGAAGGCAAGCTTGCCGAGCGCGAGCCCCAGGCCGAGACAGACCGCCGTGGTGGCGACACCGACCGACAGGCCGCGCGCCAACCCTCGCCAGCCGTCCCGGTGCAAGTAGAACGCCGGTCAGGCCAGGATTAGCCAGAAACCGGCCAGGGGCTTGTCCAGATTGAGATACATGGTGAACGGCACCGCATCCGGCGTGAACTGTCGCGGTCCAATCACACGGAGATTCTGGAATCCGGGCAGCAAGTGAAAGCCGAGCGCCGCCGCAAGCGCGAGGAACACGAGGTGCGAGCCGATGCGCCATGGCCGCGTGCGCTTGGGCGCAATCCCATAGGCCGAGACGAGTAGCAGGACAAGGATGATGCCTGCACGCCGGTCGAGGAGCGCTGCGCCCGCCGCAAACAGATAGCCACCACCGAGGAGCGCGACGCTGAGCACGCGCAGGCGTGGCCACCACAACGACAGCGCGGCGAAGAAGATCAGCGTCCAGGCCGCCGCGGTCATGCGCCCGCGGCAAAGCGGCCGTTCGGATCCAGAGCCTGGCGGGCCCGCGCGAGAAACGCGCCGCCCGGTCGTGCGCCGAGCAGCGCGTCGCCGTGCGGCGCTGTCGTCTCACCCCGGTCGGCAACGAGAAGCCCGGACAACCGCGACGCCTCGAGCAAGGCATGCAGCGCGGCCAACGCGCCTGGCCATGCGACCCATGCAACTTCCCCGCCCGCACCGTAGCGCCGAACCGCGTCGTGCGTTGCCAACGTCGCATCGAGGCTCGCGATGCGTCCGGGCGTCACGGGAACCTTCACGAGCGCGGCGCCGGCCGGCGCCCAGGAGAGATCGCGCGCATCGCGCCAGAAGTCGTCATCGTTGGCGCCCTCCAATCGCTCCGTGGGGCCTTCGAGATGCCGCGCCAGTTGCTCCGCTCGGGTCGGCAGCGCCGCGGCTGCGCCGCCGAGCCGCACGTAGAGCGCGCTGCGACCGCCGTCCAGCGGAACGAGCTCGACGGCCGCCGGCTCGAACGGCGAGCGCCGAAGCCGGTCGAGCGCGGTCAGGGCGTTGGCCAACGTCGAGTACGACGCGACGACAGTGGTGTAGCCCTCCGGTTTCGGGAAGACCTTGAACGCGAGATCGACGAGGATGCCAAGCCGCCCGAGGCTGCCAATCAACAGGTGATGGAGGTAGAAGCCGGCGGCGTTCTTGACCACCTTGCCGCCGCTGCGAACGACCTGCCCTTCGCCGTCGACGAAGCGCGCGCCGAGCAGGAAGTCGCGAACGCCACCGTACCGATAGCGCAGCGGCCCGCTGAGTCCGGACGCGACCGTTCCCCCCAACGTGGCGCCGTGCGCGCCGAAGGGCGGATCGAATGGCAGGTACTGTCCATGCTGCGCGAGGAGGGCATCGATCTCGGAGACCGGCGTGGCGGCGCGCGCGCTGAACGTCGACTCCTGTGGCTGATACTCGAGCAGACCCGTAAGCGCAGAAACGTCCACGCTCGCCGTCTCGCTGTCCGGCGCCGAGAGCGCTGGCTTGCTTCGTCCGGCAACCGGCCGCAAGCGGACGTGCGCCCGCACGATATCGGAGACTTCTTCAGGTGTGGCGGCTTGGAGAATCATTGGCTACAACAGGAGCGGCGAACATCTTGCCACGGTTCGCAATCTCCAACGGGTCCATGGCATGGCGGAGTCGCTTCATGCACGCGAGGTCCGCCTCACCGTACATCTCATCGAGGAATTGACGCTTCTCCATGCCCACGCCGTGCTCGCCGGTAATGGACCCGCCGAGCGCGATGCAGAGGCGCAGGATCTCGCCCGCCAGCGCCTCGGCGCGGTCCAGCGCGCCCGCCTCTCGACCGTCGAACATGATGAGGGGATGCAGGTTGCCGTCGCCCGCGTGGAAGACGTTCGCCACGCGGAGTCCATACTCGCGGCTCAGGCGCTCGATCTGCGCGAGCGCCTCGCCCAGGCGCGTGCGCGGCACGACACCGTCCTGCACGATGAAATCCGGGCTCAGCCGGCCGATGGCCGAAAACGTGGACTTGCGGCCTTTCCAGATGCGCATGCGCTCCTGGTCGTCTTGCGCGAGACGCGTCTCGTACGCGCCCGACGCCGAGATGAGCGGCATCAATTGGGCGAGGTCGGCGTCCACAACAATCGCTTCTCCTTCGAGCTCGACGATGAGGATCGCGGCGGCATCGGTCGGATACCCGGCATGCACGGCGGCCTCCGCGGCTTCAATCGCCAAGCTGTCCATGATCTCCATCGCGCCCGGCAACAAGCCCGAGCCGACGACGTGCGACACCGCGTCGCCAGCAGCTTCGAGGGAGCGATACGCCGCCAGGACCGTTCGGTAGCATTCCGGCCGCGGCAGCAGGCGCAGCGTGATCTCGAGGGTGATCCCAAAGAGACCTTCCGAGCCCACGTACGCCCCCACCAGGTCCGGTCCAGCCAGCTCCAGGCTCCGGCCGCCCATGGTCACGACGTTGGCGTCTGGCAGCACCACCTCCAGTCCCAGCACATGGTTGAGCGTCATGCCGTACTTGAAGCAATGCGCGCCGCCGGAGTTGAAGGCGACGTTCCCGCCAATCGTGCACACGGGCTGGCTGGAGGGATCAGGCGCGTAGTAGAGGCCATACGGCGCCGCCGCGCCGGAGACATCCAGATTGATGACGCCCGGCTCGACAACCGCAACGCGATCCACCGGGTCGACCTCGATGACGCGATTGAGGCGGTTGAGGGCAATCACGATGCCCTCGGTGTGCGGCAACGCCCCGCCGGACAGACTCGTGCCGCTTCCGCGCGCGACGAACGGGATCTTGGCGCGGTGGCACAAGCGGACGGTCTCGATGACCTCCTCCCGCGACTCCGGCAGCACGACCGCCCGCGGACGCGCGCGGAACACCGTCAGACCGTCGGACTCGTACGGCAGGAGGCCGCCAGGCCGTGTGAGAAACCGGGGCGGCGGGTAGAGACGAGCTAAGGACTCCAGTAACGTGGCTGCGCTCACGGTGCCCTCATCATAGCTCGGACTGGCACCCAACTTGCTCTCCTGGAACCGTGCGCTGCTCGGCGCTCACGGAGATGCCAGCCCGCCGTGGGGCTCGCGGCCATTCGCCCCGTCCGGCTGTCGTCACTGGTAACGCGGAATTACGAACGTGCAATCTTTCGTAACACGCTTCCTTGCTCTGGCAGTTGTCATGATCGCCGCAACCCCGGCAGCTCGGGCGCAGAGCTTGAGCGTCGACGGCGCCACCTCCGTCACCGTGGGCAGCGCTGAGGACTACGCCACCAGCGTGATGGGCGACCCGTGGGACTTCGATCAGACGCTCGATCATGTCTACATGCTCGAACAGCTCCAGGGGAGCGAGAGCTGGCAGGACATTCCGGTGGTCTCTGGCGGCGTGTTCCGCGCCACGGCCCGCTCCTCGGCGCCAACGCTGTACATGCTGTTCGAGGGCATGCCCGGCGCCGTCAACCGTCTGGAAAAGACAGGCATGCGCCATCCGATCGACACGCGACGCTTCGTCCAGTTGTCGTTTCGGATGCGCCGGTCCGCGCCCCCGCGGTCGGAGGAGCTCATTGGCGCTCAGTACCTGACGGGGGTGCCCCGTGGGGCGGCAACGCACGGGGTCGAGCAAGGGTCCGCCGCTGGCGGCGCGGGCCCCGACAGCCGCGGGGTCAATCAGTCTCCCCTGTCGCAACAGTCCTCGACGGGATGGCACCTCTACAAGATCCTGCTGGATCGACGCCTCGCGGCGCCGTTCAGCGCGGGACAGCCGTGGAACGCCACCGGCATCGCACGCTCCTTGTATCTCGGGCTCGGCAGCGGCCTGGCGGCGACAACCATCGAGATCGACTGGGTCCGACTCACGGAACGCGGCCGAACGGTGCGACTCAGTTGGTCAGGTCTCGGTGGCGGCGTCACGCTCACGGCGCGCCATGCGCAAACCGGCGACATCGTCCAGATCCATCCAGAGGACACGTCGGAAACGACATTTCCAGACGAGAGCGCGTACGCCTGGGACTATGGCTATCTGCCGCCGGGCAGGTGGACCGTCACCGCCGCGAGCGGCGCGCGGCAGAGCAATGCCGTCACCGTCGACATCGCGCCGGCGCCGGTTGTCACGGTTCTCGACCCGGACGAAGCGGGCGGGCGCGATTTCGCCGAGACGGTGCTGGCCGATGGCTGGGACCTGACCAATGCGCAGGACGTCCGCCACGGCCGGCTGTGGCAAACGGTCGACGCCGCCTTTGGCGCGGACGGCATGACCGGCACCTCGAACGGCAACAACCCGGCGGTCATCTTCGCCGACGACTGGGACGATCCACCTGGCACCGAGCTGGTGATCGACGGCGACAGGTTTCATCGCCTGTCGTTCACGCTCGAGTACGATCACAAGGAGCTGGGCATCAACGACGCGCTCGGCAACACGTGGGGCGGCATCGCGCGCGTCATCTGGCGCGAGCGCAACAGCACCGACGGCACCTACACCCAAACGCACGCCTTCATCGTGTACGACGGGTGGGCGCGTACCTATTCGTTCGATCTGAAAACGCTCCGCGCGGGAAGCCAGGGCAGCTATGACACCGAGATCTGCCACCAACCAGGGGCATGTGAAGCCAGGCGTCCGTGGGGCGGTGAGATCGCGACCTTCAGTATCGACCCCTACGAGGCGGAGACGCCGCGACGGTTCCGTCTGGCGAACGTCCGGCTCGCGGAAGATGACCAGCCCAACGCGAACGGCTTCTTCACGGTGCGATGGCGGCTGTCATCAGCGCTCTTCACGAGTGGCGAGATCTCGCTGCGTCCGGCGGCGGTGAATCTGTATTACGACACCGATACGAACCCGGCATCGGGACGGGTGCGCTTTGCGTCCGGCGTCGACGCGAGCGCCGGCGCGTACGTGTGGCACGCCGGCGGGCTGCCACCCGGTCTCTACTATGTCTATGTCGAGGTCGGCGATGGCATTCAGAGGAGCGGGCGGTATTCAACGGGACCGCTACGAATCGGTAGTGGCTACCCCGGCGCGACCGATGCGAATGACAATGGTCTCTCCGATGCCTGGGAAGCGAGTCACGGCGTTCGGTCGGCGGCGGCAGACGAGGACGCCGATGGCGTGAACAATATCGCCGAGTACCGCGGCGGCACCGACCCGCGACTGTCGAATCGCTGGATCTTCTCCGAAGGAGCAACTGGATTCTTCGAGGAGCGGATTGCCGTTGCGAATCCTGCTGCAACGCCAGCCGAGCTCGAGGTGAAGTACATACCGGAGGGCGGCAGTCCGATCACTCGGCGATACGCCGTCGACGGGTTGTCACGAGCGACCATCCCGGTCAATGAGGTGACGGGCCTCGGCAGCACCGCGCTTGGCATGGAAATCACCACGACCAGCGGCGCGGTGGTCGCCGAGCGCACGATGTTTACCGGTCCCGATCGCCGCGGTGGCCATACGGGAAAGGCGGTTGCGGGCGCCCGGCAGCAATGGTTCCTCGCCGAAGGGTTCGGCGGCGCTCCGTTCGACACGTTCATCCTCTTCGTGAATCCGAGCGCGCAGGCGGCGGAGGTCACCGCCTCCTACCTCCTCGACGGCGGTGGCGTGCTTCCCCATCGCTTCACGCGCCCTCCAAGCTCGCGACGCACGGTGTATGCGAACGATCTCGTCATCGATGGCGTGCCGTTGCGCGACCGCGCCTTCTCGTTGAAGGTCGAGAGCACGGCCCCGATCAACGTCGAGCGCGCGATGTATGTCGCCATTGGACCGTTCGGCAACATCGCGCACACGTCGCCTGCCGTGCAGGCGCCGTCGGCGAGCTGGTTCGTTGCCGAGGGCCGCACCGGACCCTGGTTCGACACGTTCCTGCTCCTGGCCAATCCCAACAACGAACCGACGACGGCGAGGGTGCGCTATCTCACGCCATCGGGCGTCGTCCCGCAGACGTACAATCTCGCCGCCAACAGCCGCATGACCGTGCTCGTCGACGATGTTCCGGGTCTCGCGGATACGGAGGTCTCGGCGTCGATCACGACCGACGGCAATCCCCCAATCATCGCCGAGCGGACGATGTACTGGCCGCAAGGCGCCTGGACGGAAGCGCACAACAGCGTCGGCGTCACGAGGCCGGCGACGCGCTGGGCGCTGGCGGAAGGCGAGCTTGGTGGGCCGCAGGTGTTCAACAGCTTCCTGTTGCTGGCCAACCCCGGCAACGAGGCCGCGTCGGTCGACGTCACCATTCTCCGGAGCGGGGGTCGGCCGCCCATCACATTGCCGCCGCAGCAGGTTCCGGCGAACGGCCGCCTGACCTTGGCCGCTGATCAGTGGAGGAGCTACGGGCTCACCGAGGGCGAGCGCTTCGGCCTCCGCGTCACGTCGACGCGTCCGATCGTCGTCGAGCGCGCGATGTACTGGAACGGCGGCGGCGCGCTCCTTGGTGGAGGGACCAACGAAACGGGCATCAGTTGGTGAGTCACAGAAACGTGAGATCGACCTCCTAGCCGGCGAGCACCGCGCCAGCCTGCGTGAACGTATCGAGCTTCACGGCAAAGTGCTGGGTCAAGGCGTGAATGTCGCGAAAGCGACGCTGGAGGGGGCTGCGGGCGTAGATGACACTTCCACCGCCGGCGCGGTACGCCACGTCGACAACCGAGGCGGCCGTCTTCGTGACCCACGTGACCGTTGCACGGATCCTCGCCCGGTGCTCCGGCGTGAATGGCACGCCGGAAGTTGCGGTGGCCCATACCTGCTCCGCATCGGCGAACAACAGTCCGCGGGCCGCCCGGAGCCGCGCATCCGCCTCACCGAGTTGGTACTGAAACAACGGATTCGACGCCAGAGCCCCACGAGTGAAAGCAGGAACCTTCTTCGCCGCCATGGTCGTCACGTCCTCGAGCGCGGCTCGTGCGATCCCCATAGCGACGCTACCCAACATGAGCGTCGAGAGCGACAGCTCCGGTATCCTGAGCACCGGTACGTCCAGACACGGCTCGCCTCCCAATTGGAACGTTCGCGCCGCCGGCACGAAGACATCCGAGGCGACAAAGTCGTGGCTTCCGGTGCCGCATAGCCCGGACACCGACCAGGTATCCACGATCTCCACGTCCGACGGCGGAAGGACCATCGTCCGCATCGGCGGCTCGCGGCCGTCGTTGACGATGCTGTTGGCGAGAAACCAGTGGCAGTGCTGGCAGCCGCTGGCGAACGCCCATCGGCCGCTGACCTTGAAGCCACCATCCACTGGCGTCGCCGCGCCGGTGGGATTGAACGCCCCGCCGAGAATGACGTCCGGCCCATCCGCATAGATGGCATCGAACGTCTCCCGCGGCAGTAGACCCAGCAGGACGGGCGCGGCGCATCCAATCATGACCGTCCAGCCGACCGAGCCGTCTGCCCGTGCCAGCTCTTCGAGAACCTGCATCTGGCTCGGGAGAGCGAGCTCGGCGCCGCCGTGGCTGCGGGGCACCAGCGCCCGGAAACAGCCAGCCTCCGTGAGCTGCGCCACAAGATCCGGGGGCAGCCGCCGGCTCTGCTCAACCTCATGGCTTCTGGCGACGACGACCGGGGCCAGAATCCGTACCGCGTCCAGGATTCCGCTTTCCTTCACACGTGTGGCGGAGGCCATCGATATCCCTTCCATGCTCTCGAGCCCTTTCTCCAGTACGAGCGGATGCCCCCGCGCAGCACACATTGCCGCCTCTCCAAGAGATCACGACAAGACCGCGGGTCGGCCGCCACTCGGCCAATCCTGAGCGATGCGGGTCCGGCAGCGGCGCTCATCTGCTGCACCCGATCCGTTAGCGCCGAACCCGAGGAAGTATTCGACTGACCTCTCGCCCGATGCCCCTCCCCTGCTGAAAGCCGTCCTCCACCGCATGGACGAAGTGGATTCCACCAAAGACGCGCGACCATCCCACTTCGTGTGCCGCCTGCTTGAAGCTGTTGAAGCGTCGCGTCACGCCCGGCAGAGAGACGCTCGTGACTTCGAAACGCACACGACGACCGAGATGAGCCGTCAGCACTTCGGCGGCGGCGGCGGATGTGACCGCGGCCGCTGACGGATAGTCGGGAATGGGTGGGATGATGAATTTTGGCGGCATGCCTGGCGGCGTCCAGAGAAGTGGCAGCCACTCGGGGTCTGCCTGAGTGGCGTGGTTGCCGTCCTCCGCCGCCCGGCGAATGGCCGTGTACGGCCGCCAAAAGCGGAAGTGATACTTGGCCTCGAAGCACGCAATGCCTCCGTCGGCCATTGCAAAGTTCAGCAGTGCCAGAATGCGCGCCGCCCGCCAGGGATTGAGCCGCTGCTGCCGGATGACCGTCCTGGCGATGTCGTTCCAAGGCGCCAACGGTTCGAACCAGAAGAACGCCGTCGCGGTCTGATCAGGCGTCCGCAGGGAGCTGTCCAAGCTGCCGAACAACTTGAGGATGGTGAAGTCGAGCGCGTACCGGAAGCTCCTCAGCGGATCCGGGCCTCTGAGACGATGGCGCGCCAACTCGACGGCGAAAGGCGTGAGCCGACCCCATCCTGGAAACAGCGCGACTGGCCCGAGTGGTGGCGCATCGAACGGCGGAGTAAAGTCGTAGTCGCCAGGTTTGCCCGTTGGCACGTAGACCGGCTCCGTGATTGGCCCTTCTTGAGGAGGCCACGGACCCGGCACGATTCCATCGCCGGACCTCCTGTCGAGATTGGCACGTGCTGCCTGTTGACCGAGGATCACCCCCTGGTCTTTGGTGGGACCATCTGGCACACTGGCGAGGGCCGCCGTGTACTCTTGCTCGATCCTTTCCCGCTGGCCAGGTGCCAGCGTGATCATGACGTCGTGAGCCGCGCTCGCCACGGCGGCATCGACGGAGGCTCCGGGAGAAGACAGGTCGGCGGTGTAAGGCTGGTAGCGACGCTCGATGGCATTGACCGCGTCGTGAATGGCGGCGTGCAAGATTGCCATCGCGCGTGAGTCGATCACCGGACCCACCTCGACCGGAAGTATCTCCGTGGCAATGCGGTTCCAGTGAATCACTGCGTTGCCGTCTTCTTGGCGGCCCTGGTCGGCGGTCGCAACGCCGCCGCCAACCAGCAGCAGGACGATCAGGAGCAGTCGTCGCGCATGCGTCGGACCGATAACGGATATCAGCATGTCCGTCCCTTTCGTTCGCACCACGTTGTTGAAACACGCTCCATTTGAAGCGACGTGTCAGCCGTGATCACGGTGAGACCTCCTGCCCGGTCGGAGTTTCGAGCGCCGCACGCAGTGCCTTCAGAAACGCTTCGGGCTGCTCCATCGGTGGATCGTCGGCGGCGTCCTCGATCACGTGCAGCGGCCACTGAAAACGGGTGCTAGCCTCTCGTGCGACCG
>JBOGIN010001264.1:0-2409 GCA_050742275.1 Vicinamibacteraceae bacterium | reverse complement strand
TGCAGCGCCCGGCCTCGTTCCATCTGAACCATCGCTTCGAGGCGCTGGTAGTACTGTGTTGCCGGGAGTTGTCGCCCATCCGGCAGCGCGTGCGAAAGTGCCTCGAGTGCGCGCACGGGCTGGCGTTGCCGCGTGAGAACCCTTGCCAGGCGCACGTGCGCTTCGGGACGATCGCCTGCCACCGCGACCGCCCGATCGTACAGCGCCCGTGCGCGGTCCAGTCGCCCCGCCTCTTCGTGGACCTCCCCGAGCGTGAGGTACACCTCGGCGATCGGCAAGCCCGCCGCGGCCGCGGCTTCGAGCCATGGGAGGGCAGCCGCCTCGTCCTCGAGATCGAGATATGCAAGCCCAAGGTAGTACTTCGCGGGAGCGAATGTTTTGTCAATTGCCAATGCCCGCTCTTGGCGCTCCACAGAGCGTCGCGGGTGGCCCAGCTGCCGCTCTGCTTCACCGAGCAACGACTGCAGGTGCGGTAGGTCCTCGTGCCGATTGATGGCGGTCTCGAGCTGTTCGTGTGCCTTCTCCGCGGCGCCGACGTCGAGATAGAGGCGGGCCAGATGAAATCGCGCCCAGACCAGAGTTGGATCGAGCGCAACGGCTTGCTGCAGCTCGGCCCGCGCCTCACTGTGCGTCTCGTACGTGGCTTGCTGCAGGTACGCTTGCGCAAGCAGCTGGTGCGCCAGACCGCACCTCGGATCGAGCGCCAGCGCCCGCTTGAACGTGGCAACGGCTCGCCGCGACTCGCCGCGGCGCATTTGCTCCGTGCCATCAGTCATGGCCTGTTCGACCGCGCGCTGGCCGCACGCCGGCGTGTCGATCGCAGCCTGTCCACTCGGCCAGTCCGGTGTGACCGTATCACCCGCACAAGGGGGGCTACCAAGTGCAATGGCGCCGAGCAAAAGCACCGATCGAGTGTCCGCGCTCACACAACCAACCCGGTACGCAGCATCCAGACCAGACCCAGCACGCACGAGAAGCCGCCCAGCGCGGGCTGGACAAAGCGCAGCAAGTAGGCCTCACGCACGCGGTGCAGCATCCCGCCCAGCAGAACACCGTACGCCGCCATGGCGAGAATCACGCCGAGCCCGAACATGAACAACGACGCCGACAGCTCCAGCGTCGACCCCGTTCCTGCGACCGGCACGAGCGCGAGGGCGGGAACGGCGCCAGCGATGCCATGCACGACGCCGGTGATGCCGACGACATGTCTGCCGTGGCCCGCCTTCCCGTGGTCGACGGTATGGAGATGCGCATGGACAACCGTCGGTTCGCCGCCGTCGCCATGGACGTGGGCCCTCCGAGAGAAGCGGTTCCTCCGTAAGGCGATCAGGCCGACGTACACCAGAACGACACCGACAATCAGCTCTGCGTACGACGTGAACCGCTGTGGAATCGATCCGAGGAGCGTGGAGAAGATCACGCCGGGCACGAGCACGCCCATCATGTGCGCGATCCCCCATTCGAGGCTCACGCCAAGGGCGCCGCTCGGCCCGCGCCGATGGCTCAGAAACGTGCTCACGGCCGCGAGGTGATCGGGTCCGAATGCGTGCAGGGCACCTAGAAACAACGCGGTGGTCAGAATCAGCATGGGGTGGCGCGGAACAGACGAGGCCGGAACGGACTCAGGGCTGCGATACGGGGGTGATGTCCTCGGGCACGAGCGCTGGCTGCGCGCCATTGCGATCGATGCGGTACGACACGGACGTGCGACTCGATGGACAGCACAGCGGGTCATCCTCCGTATACCGACTGAACTCCACCGCCAGCGTCTCGTCGCTGAAGAGCGAGGCAGGTCCCGCCGCGCCGTCCATGCGCGAAGCCATTGGCTCTGGGCTGACGGTCCCCGCGAACTGGCCGCCGACGAACAGGAACACGTGATAGCCGAACGGACGACACATGCCGTCGGCACCGGACATGCCGGAGACGAGCGTCACGTCATTGTAGGTCTGCCGAGGCCCGAACAGAAACCAACCGGCCTGTGTCACCTGCGTATCCTCGGGGCCCTCTCCCTTCCTCAGGGTCTCCTTGCACTTGTCGTCCATCCCGGGCTCGTACTCGCCCTTCGCGGGCTTGGGAACGGCGGCGCCAGGCTTGTTCCAGTTGCTGACCGGCCGATCGAGCCAACTGCCCGAGGACGCTTCGGCGGCGTCTGCCGGCTCGGGCTGTTGCGGGTGTATCGACGCGCGCTCTGGCGCCGACGCCTCGCCGCGTGCCTGGACAGGCGGCGACATCATCCACAACAGCCCTACGCTCGCAGCCACGAGCGCAAGCCGTATCACGGTCGCTGGGCAGGAAGCGCCAGACATACCCTTTGAAGGTAGCGCCGTGCCGAGGCGAGGTCAAGCTGTGATCGGCGCTTCGCCGGCCGCGGTCGCGCTTCGTCCTGAACGATGCCCGCCGCTGCTATCA
>JBOGIN010001263.1:0-9122 GCA_050742275.1 Vicinamibacteraceae bacterium | reverse complement strand
GCCGCAGCCCGCGGTAACAGCCGATCTCCATCAGGCGCTTGATGTTCATCGAGATCTCCTTCCGGAGATCACCCTCGACGCCACCTTGCTCCTCGATGACCCGGCTGATCGCGCGGACGTGCTCCTCCGTGAGATCCTTGACCCGGGTGTCCGCGCTCACCTCGGCTCCCCGGAGGATATCGTTGGATCTCTTGTGCCCAATCCCGTAGATGTACGTCAAGCCGATTTCCACACGCTTCTGCCGCGGAAGATCGACACCTGCAATGCGAGCCATAGTCTCAAATCCTTATCCCTGGCGCTGCTTGTGCTTCGGGTTGTCGCAGATGATCCGCACGACGCCACGCCGGCGAATCACCTTGCATTTCGCACAAATACGCTTGACCGACGCTCGAACTTTCATGTCACCGCATTCCTTGTCACTGTCAGGGGTCTAGGGATAGGGGTCCAGCAAGGGCCGCTCGTAGCGCACTGGCCCACATCGGAAGAAGCAATAGCGTCGACCATTACCACGGTCATCGAGCACCCTGCCCTAGATCCCTTGAATCCTAGATCCCTATTCCTTGATCCTCCCAACGATCCGTCCCTTCGTGACGTCGTAGGGCGACAGCTTCACGAGCACCCGGTCGCCCTCGATCAGCCGCACGAAATTGCGGCGCACCGAATCGGTCATGTGCGCCATCACGAGGCTACCTTGCCGTGAGTCGAGCGCCACGCGAAACAGGCGCCGCGGTAGCAGCGCGACAATCGTTCCCGGCAGTCCCGACGCCTCCTCCACCACGGTCGCCCGCCGATGTCCTCCGCGGTCCGTCACACGCGGTGCTGAACCGCCGTCATGGCGTCGAGCACCGCGCGGCGCCCGCCTGCCGGGCGGGCATCGTTCGGCTCCGGCAAGGCGGTGAGGATATCCGCCCCGGCGGCGGTCACCGCAATCGTGTGCTCGAAGTGCGCCGAGAGGCTGCCGTCGACCGTCACGGCGGTCCAGCCGTCATGCAGCACGCGCACTGCGGCTTTCCCCATGTTGACCATCGGCTCGATGGCCAAGACCATGCCCTCGGCGAGCCGCGGCCCGCGGCCCGGCGGCCCGTAGTTCGGCACCTGCGGCTCCTCGTGCAGCTTCGTGCCCACGCCGTGGCCCACGAACTCTCGAACCACCGAATAGCCGTGCGCCTCGACATGCGCTTGCACGGCGTGGCCGATGTCCGACACCCGCCGTCCCACCCGCACCTGCGCAATCCCAACGGCGAGCGCGTGTTGCGTCACGTCCAGCAGCTGCTGCGTCTCCGCCGAGATGCGGCCAACCGGGAGCGTGACCGCGCAGTCGCCGTAGTAGCCGTCCAGGCGGACCCCCATGTCAATCGACAGGATGTCCCCCTCCGCGAGCGAGCGATCGGAGGGAAAGCCATGGACGACCTGCTCGTTCACAGACGCGCAAATCGTGTACGGGAACCCCCGATACCCCTTGAACGCCGGCTCGGCGCCGGCGTCGGCCGCAAGCTGCTCCGCCCGCCAATCAATCTCCCGGGTCGTTGCGCCTGGAACCACCAGCGTGCGCAGCTCGTTCAGAATGCGCACGACGAGCTGATTGGCCCGGCGCAACTTCTCGATCTCGGCTGGCGATTTACAGACGATCACGACTGTGCTCCCATCCGCTACCGAGGGTCCGCGGCGCTCGGCCGGGACACCGCGGCTCGAGCGGCGGCGTTCATGTCACGGGCCATGCCGATCGCGGCGCGCATGGCACCAGACACCTGATCCGGCGGCTGATTGCCGTCGATCTCGAAGAACGTTGGCCGACGCTGGTAGTACTTCACGAGCGGTGTTGTCTCAACCTCGAAGACGCACAGCCGCTTGCGCACGACGTCCACCGAGTCGTCCGTCCGTTGCACCAAGGTGCCGCCGCACACCGCACAGCGTGCATCCTGTGGCGGAAGCAGGCCAGCGGTGGCCCCGCACTGCGCGCAGATCCGCCGCGAGGCCACGCGGCGCGCCAGCTCGTCCAGCGGCACCACGAGCTGCAGCACCGTGAGCACGCCGCGGCCGCTCACCAACCCGTCGAGCGCTTCTGCCTGCCGAACGGTTCGGGGGAACCCGTCCAGCACGAAGCCTCGCTGCGTGTCCGGCTGCGAGAGGCGCTCTCTCACGATCTCGATCATCACCTCGTCGCCGACGAGCCGACCGGTATCCATGGTCGCCTTCGCCAGACGACCGAAGTCGGTCCCGGCGGCAACCGCCTCACGCAGGATGTCGCCCGTCGCAATCCGCGGCACGCCGTACTCACGGGCCAAACGCTCGCCCTGAGTTCCCTTGCCCGCACCCGGCGGACCGAGCATCACGATGTTGAGCACCACCTCGCGGTCATCCACGCCTTAGCCCCGCCGCCCACGGATCCTCGTGCGTTTCATGAACCCGTCATAGTGCCGCATGATGAGCTGCGACTCGACTTGGTTCACGGTGTCCATCGCCACGCCAACGACGATGAGCAGCGAGGTGCCGCCGAAAAAGAACTGCACGTTCAAGCCTTCGGTCACGAACTGCGGCAGGATGGCGTCGAGCTGCTCGCCAATGAACGGGATCGGCGCCACCCGGAATCCGGCCATCAGGAACTCTGGCAACAACGCCACCGCCGCCAGATACAACGCACCGACCACGGTAATACGCCCCAGAATCCCGTCGATATACTCTGCCGTCCGCTTCCCCGGGCGGATTCCAGGGACGAATCCCCCGTACTTCCGCATGTTCTCCGCGACATCGTCCGGATTGAAGATGATCGCGACGTAGAAGTACGTGAAGAAGATAATCATCGACACGTACAACAGGTTGTACAGCGGCATGCCCGGGTTCAACTGCTCGGACACGCGCCAGGTCCAGCTCTCCGGCGGAAACGCCTGTGCCAGGGTGATCGGCAACGCCAGCAGCGAGCTCGCGAAGATGACCGGGATGACGCCGCCCGTGTTCACCTTGAGCGGGATGTGCGTGCTCGACCCGCCGTACATCCGCCGGCCAACGACGCGCTTCGCATACTGCACGGTCACGCGCCGCTGTGCGCGCTCGAAGAACACGATGACCCCGACGACAACGATCATCATGGCCAGCAACAGGGCGACTCGAATGATGCCCATCTGACCCGTTCGCATCTGGTCGATCGTCGCCAACACCGCCGACGGCAGTCCCACGACGATGCCCGCGAAGATGAGGAGCGACATCCCGTTCCCGACGCCACGCTCGGTGATCTGCTCGCCGAGCCACATCACGAAGGTCGTCCCGGCCGTCAGCGTGAGCACCGTCATCAGCCGGAAGGCCATACCCGGCTCATAGACCACCTGCACACCACCGGCCGTGTTCCCGAAGTTCTCGATGAAGAGCGCGATCGTGAACGCCTGGATGACCGCCAGGAGAATCGTCCCGTAGCGCGTATACTGCGTGATCTTGCGCCGCCCCAGCTCGCCCTCTTTCGACAGGCGCTCGAGGTACGGCCAGACCACGGTCAGCAACTGCATGATGATCGACGCGCTGATGTACGGCATGACGCCCAGCGCGAAGATCGTCATCTGTGACAAGTTCTGGCCCGAGAAGAGGTCGTACAGGCCGAACATCGTGTTCTGCGCGTACTGGGCCGCGATCTCCTCGAGCGCCGCCGTGTTGATGCCCGGCGTCGTGATGTGAGACCCGAGACGAAACACGGCGAGCAGCCCGAGCGTGAACAGGATCCGCGTCCTCAGCTCGGGGATCACCCAGATGTTTCGAAAGCTCTCCATAAGCTCTCAGCTTTCAGCGATCAGCCAGTGAATTCCGGGCCTAGGTCAACGTTTCGACCGACCCGCCGGCTGCCTGGATCTTCTCGGCAGCCTTGCCGCTGAACTTGTGGGCCTTCACGGCGAGCGCCACACCGATGTCACCGCGCGCCAACACCTTGATGGGACGCGCCTTCCCCCGGAGCAGTCCCCGCTCCCGGAGGGCGTCTGGCGTCACCTCGGCGCCCGCCTCGAACGCCTGCGCCAGCACGTCGAGATTCACCACCGCATACTCGCTTCGAAACAGGTTGTGAAAGCCGCGCTTCGGCAAGCGCCGGTGCAGCGGCATCTGGCCTCCTTCGAAGCCGCGCTTCGTTCTCCACCCGGATCGCGACTTCGCGCCCTTGTGGCCGCGGCCGGCGGTCTTGCCTTGGCCGCTACCCGGACCACGGCCAATCCGCTTGGCCGCGTGCTTGGCGCCCTTCGGCGGCTTGAGATTACTCAGATCCATGGTTCCTCTCGATGAGCAGGCGTCAGGGGTCAGGCGTCGGTAGGCTTCAGGCCTGATGCCTGCTGATCCCTGACCCCTGATCCCTGATCCCTACTCAGAAACATGATCCACCTTCACCAGATGCCGCACCTTGGCAATCATGCCGCGCCGGGCGGGGTTGTCCTTCACCACGACCGTGTGGCCGATGCGGCGCAGACCGAGGCCGCGCACCACCGCCGCCTGCTTTCGGTCGTACCCAATCGTGCTGCGCGTCAGCGTGACGCGCAGTGCGCCGCTGCCGTGCTGCGCGGCATCGGGCGTCACAGCCGATTCGTTGGCGGATTCGTTGGCGGATTCGACGGTGGTTTTCGTCATGAACGTCCTCACGCGCCCTGCGCCACCAGCTCCTCGGCCGCCTTGCCGCGCATCCGCGCGAGGCCCACCGGATCTTTCAGCAGCATCAGGCCGGCAAAGGTGGCCCGTACCACATTGTGTGGGTTCGCCGAGCCGAGGCTCTTGGTGACGACGTTCTGGATGCCTGCCGATTCGACCACGGCGCGGACGGCGCCGCCTGCGATGATGCCCGTGCCCTCTGGCGCGGGCTTGAGCAGCACCCGGCCCGCCCCGAAGCGTCCCACCACGGCGTGCGTGACCGTCGAGCCGTTCAGCGGCACGCGGATGAGCGCCTTCTTGGCCGTCTCGATGCCCTTCTTGATCGCCGACGGCACTTCTTTCGCCTTGCCGACGCCGTAGCCAACATGGCCATGGCCGTCGCCCACGATGACCAAGGCACTGAAGCTCAAGTTCTTGCCGCCCTTGACCACCTTCGTCACCCGGTTGATGGAGACGACGGTATCCTGCAGCTCCAGCTGGCTTGGATCGATCTTCTCGCGGAACTCCATGTACTGCATCCTTGTCAGGCGTCAGGGGTCAGGCGTCAGGGGTCAGCCGATTTACCCGCGTTGGGAGGCTCGCGCCGTGCTTCCGGTGGCAAACGACGTAGACCCCAGACGTGGGTGTATCTGCTGATTCCTGACCCCTGATCCCTGCCCCCTATCCATCGTCAGAACTCTAAACCTGCCTCGCGGGCGGCTTCGGCGACTGCCCGCACGCGCCCGTGATACAGGAAGCCGTTTCGGTCGAACACCACGCGCTTCACGCCTCGCTCGAGCAACCGTTCCGCCACGACGCGCCCGATCAGGCGTGCGCCGGCAACGTTGCTCGCCCGCGCGCCCTCGGCAAGCTGCCCTCGCACGTTCGGCTCGGTCGTCGAAGCGGCCGCAATCGTGTGGCCCACCGAGTCATCGACGATCTGCGCCGAGATGTGCGCCACGCTACGGAACACCACCAGTCGAGGCCGCTCCGATGTCCCGCGCATCCTCTTGCGAATCCGCAGCTTGATGCGCTGCCGGCGATCGCTCTTCGTTCGTATCTTCATAACGCAGCTCAGCTCTCAGAGCTCGTGACGCACTACGCTCCGGTCTTCCCGACCTTCTTCTTCAACACTTCACCGGTGTATCGGATGCCCTTCTGCTTGTAGGGGTCCGGCTTGCGTAGCGCCCGGATGTTCGCGGCCACCTGCCCCACGCGTTGCTTGTCGATGCCCGACACGACGACGTGCGTGTTCTTGTCGACCGCGACCTCGATCCCTTCGGGAATCTCGAACACGATCGGGTGCGAGTAGCCCAACGCGAAGTGCACCTACCGGCCCTTGACCTCCGCGCGGTAGCCGACGCCGACGATGTCCAGCTCACGCTTGAACCCCTGGGACACGCCGGTCACCGCATTCGCCACGAGACTGCGCGCCAAGCCGTGGAACTTCGCTCCTGCACGTCGGTCCTCCGGCTCCTGCGCCACGAGCTCCTGTTCGCGCTGCTCGAACTGGATACCGGCCGGTACGGCCTGGCGCAGGGTCCCTTTGGGCCCCTGCACCTCGATGGTCCCGTTGTCGAGGGCGATCTTCACGTTCGCCGGAATGGGAATCGGCTTGTTACCAATACGCGACATAGCCTTGACCTTAGGGCCTCACCTTGCGCTTCACCACACGTTGCACAGCACCTCACCACCCACGCCGACCCGGCTGGCGTCACGGCCCGTCATGATGCCGCGCGACGTGGTGAGGATGCTGACACCGAGCCCGCCGAGCACCTGCGGCACCTCGTCGCGGCCGCAGTACACCCGGCGCCCAGGCTTGCTGACACGTTCGAGGCCCGACAGGGCACGCTCGCCTCGCGGCCCGTATTTCAAGGTGATGCGAATCACCGGCAGCGGCGGCTCCACGGCATCCGAGTCCACCACCTTGTAGGCCATGATGTACCCTTCGAGCGCGAGAATCCGGGCAATCTCCAGCTTCAGCCGGGAGGCGGGAACGTCCACGCGCGTCAGCCGCCCGTGCACCGCGTTCCGAATCCGCGCGAGCATGTCAGAAATCGGATCAGTCATAACTTCCTACCAGCTACTCTTCGTCACACCGGCTACTTCGCCCTTGAGGGCCAAGTCACGGAAGCAGAGGCGGCAGAGTCTGAACTTGCGGAGATATCCGCGGCTCCGCCCGCACAAGCGGCACCGATTCCGATGGCGGACCTGGAACTTCGAGGCTGCCTTCGACTTCGCGATCTTCGATTCCTTCGCCATGTGCTAATTCGCCCTGAACGGAAAGCCCAGGAGCTGCAGCAGCCGCCGGGCCTCCTCGTCACTCTTCGCCGTCGTCACCACCGAGACGTTCATGCCGCGCGTCTTGTCGACCTTCAGGTAATCGATCTCCGGAAAGATCAGCTGGTCACGCAGCCCCAACGTATAGTTGCCGCGCCCGTCGAACCCCTTTGGCGAAACGCCGCGGAAGTCGCGCACGCGCGGCAACGCCGTCGATACGAGCCGATCGAGAAATTCGTACATCCGCTCGCCGCGCAGCGTGACCATGGCGCCAATCGGCATCCCCTGCCGCACCTTGAATGCCGCCACCGATTTGCGGGCGCGCGTGACCGCCGACTTCTGGCCCGTGATGCGCGCGAGGTCGTCGCTGGCCGTGTCGATGATCTTCGCGTTCGACGTCGCCTCGCCGAGCCCCATGTTGACCACCACCTTCTCGATTTTCGGGATGGCCATCACGTTCTGGTAGCCGAACTCCTTCCCGAGCGCGGACCGCACCTCGTTCAGATACCGTTCTTTCAACCGGCTCATCGGTCGATTACCTCGCCACTGCTCCGGGCAATTCTCACCTTGCGGCCATCGTTCAGCACGCGGTGGCCGACACGCGTCGCCCGCCCCGTCGTCGGATCCACGACCATGACGTTCGATGCGTGGACCGGCCCCTCACGCTCGACAATGCCGCCCTTGACGTTGCGCCGTGGATCCGGCCGGGTATGCCGCTTGATCATGTTCACGCCTTCGACGATCACACGATTCGCCTCGGGCAACACGCGCAGCACACGCCCGCGCCTCCCGCGGTCCTTGCCCGCAATCACCACCACTTCATCGTTCTTCCGAACTGGCGTCTGCAACCGCGACATAACTCACATCCCTGCCTACAGCACCTCGGGCGCCAGAGAGACGATCTTCATGAACCGTCGCTCGCGCAGCTCACGGGCAACCGGGCCGAACACGCGCGTGCCGATCGGCTCACCCTGATCGTTCACCAGCACAGCAGCGTTGCGGTCGAACCGGATGTAGCTCCCGTCCCGGCGACGTTGCTCCTTCCGCGTTCGCACGATCACCGCCTTGACCACCTGCCCCTTCTTGACGTTGCCGTCCGGCGACGCCTCTTTCACCGACGCCGTGACGATGTCTCCCAGCCGGGCAATGCTTCCGGTCGATCCGCCGAGCGGATTGATGACGGCGATCTTGCGGGCGCCGGAGTTGTCGGCGACGTCGAGAATCGTGCGCATTTGGATCATGGTCGGCCTCCGCGCGCGGTGCTGGTTAAACCCCTCGCGCCTGCTTCACAATCCGGGTGACGGCCCAGCGCTTGCGGCGGCTGAGCGGACGCGAGGCGATGATGACCACCCGGTCGCCGGTCTTGGCGGCGTTCCCCTCGTCATGCGCCACGAACGTCTTGGTGCGTCGCATGATCTTTCCGTAGAGCGGATGCGGCACCCGCCGTGTCACCGCCACGACCACCGTCTTGTCCATCTTGTCGCTGACGACGAGCCCTTGGAGTTCCGTCTTGACTGCCATGTCCCTCTCAGCCTGTTGCGCCGTCTCTCGTCACCTTCTGACGCAGCAACGTCTTCACCCGCGCGATATCGCGCCGGACCTCACGCAGCTTGGGCGCTTTCTCGAGCTGTCCCGTCGCCTGTTGCATCCGCAATCGAAACAGCTCGTCGCCGAGCTCCTGCTCCCGTTGATGGAGCTCGTCGACGCCCATGTCCTGGAACTGTGTCACACGCTTCATGACGCCTTCTCCGCCGCGAATCGCGTGGCGAACCGCGTCTTGATCGGGAGCTTGGCGGCGGCAAGCTGCATGGCACGCCGCGCCTCCGATTCCGCCACGCCCTCCATCTCGAAGAGGATCCGCCCGGGCCGGACGACGCTCACCCAGAGCTCGGGCGCGCCCTTCCCCTTCCCCATGCGGGTCTCCTGTGGCTTCTTCGAGAGCGGCTTGTCCGGAAAGACCCGGATCCAAATCTTGCCGCCGCGCTTCACGAACCGCGTCATGGCGACGCGCGCCGCCTCGATCTGCCGCGCGGTGAGCCAACACGGCTCGAGCGCTCTCAACCCGAAGTCCCCAAACGCCACCTCGGAGCCGCGCCACGCCTTGCCGCGCATGCGCCCTCGCTGTTGCTTGCGGAACTTCACCTTCTTTGGCATCAACATGGCGGTCTCTGCCTTCCTGTCATCGCGTTCGTAGCGCAGGCCTTCAGGCCTGCCTCTCCACTCCGGCCGCTGCGGCAGGCCTGAAGGCC
>JBOGIN010001262.1:0-4338 GCA_050742275.1 Vicinamibacteraceae bacterium | reverse complement strand
GCTCTACCCTGCGCGCGGCTTTCAGTCAAGCGCTATCTGAAGCAACGCGCCGCACGGAGGGGCCGCGCGACGCTCACACGAGGCGATGGCGCAGGGCCTTGGCCACCGCTTCCGACTTCGAATGCACCTCGAGCTTTTCGTAGATGCGGCGCATATGGAAGGAGATCGTGTTCACGCTCACGCCGAGCTCCGCGGCAGCGGTCTTGTAGTTGTGGCCTTCGACGAGCATGCCGAGCAGCCGCCGCTCGTGCGGGGTCAACGCGTAATCCACCTGCCGGGGCGGCCGGATGTCCCGAAACAGCGCGAGGACCTTGCGCGCCACCTCCGGCGACATCGGCGCACCGCCGTTGGCGACTTCCCGCACACATTCGAGCAGGCGCCCAGGCGGTGTGTTCTTCAAGAGGTAGCCGCACGCGCCGGCGCACATGGCGTCGAAGATGCGGCGGTCATCGTCGTAGATGGTCAGCATCATGACCTGCATCTCGGGATACCGCTTGCGCAGCTCCCGAATGCCGTCGATGCCGGACATCCCCGGCAGGCCGATGTCGACCAGCGCGACGTCCGCCTGCGGCCTGGCCAGGGAGGGCAGCGCATCTTCCATGGATTCAAACGTGGCGGTGCAGTCGAAGCCAGCCGCACCGTTGATGAGGACGCAGAGCCCGTCGCGGATCTCTGGTTGGTCCTCGATGACGACCACTTTGATGATGCTCTGAGCGTTCGAACGTGATGCCGTGAGCGGCCCGTGCTCATCCATCGCCATTGAGTTGTCCCCGAATGATGTCGGCGGTCCTCCAAATCTAGCAACACCCGCAGGATACCCGAGCGTCACAGGTTTCGTGCCCACCTATTTAGGTAGGCGCGTTGAGGCCCGTAGACGGTGCGGTCACGCGAACAACACCCCGCGTGCGAGCTTGCCCTCTGGATCGAGCGTGCGCTTCACACGCCGCATCTCTTCGATGCCGCGATCCCCGTAGAGCTGCCGAAGCAGCGACTGCTTGACGGGATTTCGGCCGACGCCGTGCTCGGCGAGCGGGCAGCCGCCGAGCCGCGCAATCGCCCGGCCGAACTCCAGAATCGCCTCTCGCCCTTCGCGCACATCGTCGTACGAGCGTGGGATGACGTTGGGGTGCACATTGCCGTCGGAGACATGGCCCCAGATCGCGTGGTCGAGGCCGCGGCGCGCGAAGCCGTCGCGATAGATCTCCATCATTTCGCCGAACCGATCGAAGGGGACAATCATGTCCGCGGCGGTCTTCTCGATTCGCCTGTCCACGTTGTGCTTGGCGCGCGCGACGCGCTGGTTGACACCCGCGGGCACCGCTTCACGCACCGCCAAGAGCTCCTCGGCCCGCTGGCGAGCACCGGGTAACGCGATCGTTGCCGCGTCGAGGGCATCGTGCTCGCCGAGCAGCCGGCAGAAGCGGACGAGCGGCGTGTCGGCGGCATGCGGGGCAAGCGCGTCGGCTATCTCCTCGTACGCCTGCTCGGCCGCGAGGGCGGCCGGCAGCTCGAGCTGAATGAGCAGGAGCATGTTCGTCTCCGGCGGCCAGGAGACGTTGTTGCGTCGATCGGCGCCATCCTTGCGCACGATGTCGAGCGACGCGCGGTCGATGTGCTCGATGGCCGCCACGTCGATCCCATGCTGCTCGCGTGCTGCCCATGTTCGACGCGACGCGCGCCGCAACGCGTCGACGAGCTTCAGACCGCGACGCTCGTCTGACAGCGGGACGAGCGCCAGGCAGAGGCCGGCCTGCCGCGGCAAGACGTTCAGCGTGACCTCGACGAAGACGCCGAGCGTGCCTTCGGAGCCGACGAACAGATCCACGCCGTCCAAGCCGGGACGAGCGTAGTAGCCCGCGGAGCACTTTGGCACGTCCGGCATGGCGTATGTCGGCACGTCCACGCGCAGCAGACGGCGTCCAGTGTCGATCTCGAGGACACCGCTGTCGGAGGCGGTCACCTCTCCACGCTCGATCTCGAGGACGTCGCCGCTCGCCAGGACGACCGTGAGCGCGCGAACCCACTGGCGCGTGCTGCCGTACTTGAACGTCGCGGCGCCAGCGGCGTTCGTGGCGACGACGCCTCCCACTGTCGCTCCATTGAAGGTAGGGACCGGGGGATACACGAGGCCGTGGGCATCGAGCGCCTCCTGCAGCGCGGCGAGCGACACGCCCACCTGGACGCGCACGCGGTCTCGTTCGATCGCGATGATCTGATTCAGCCGGGCGGTGCTGACGACCACGTCGTCCCGCGGTGTGGCGCCGCCGGTCAGTGACGACTGTGCGCCCACGACCAGCACGCGGGGGTGGGCGGCGAGCAGCGCGGCCAGCTCCGCCTCGCTGCGAGGGCTGGCGACGCCGAGCGCGCGGCCTCCGGAGTGGTGCGCGGCATCTTCCAGGTAGGCGCGAAGATCGTCCTCCGAGGTCGTGACGCTGGGAAGCGTCGCACGCCCCTGCGGTGGACGTGTTCTGATCCGGTGGCTGGGCATCTGGAGCTCCGAGAAGCGATTCCGCGAAGTCCTATTCAGCGGCGACTTCCGCGTGCCGACGTCCCGCAATGTCCTCTTCGGGGAAGACGAGCGAGATTCTCTGCCCGTTTTGTTCGGTCGGTGCCAGAGAACCGTTGTTCACTCTGAGGCGGCAAATGCGGTTGGCAACCGTCTCGTCTCGGCCGGTGGCGCGGTGACCAGGACGTGGAGGGCGAGGAGCAGAGAGGGGAGGCTCGGCTCCCAGTTCTGTTGCGACCTGGTTGCCGTGCCTCCGGCCGAGGAAACGCTGCGCGTCCACTCGCGGCTCGCCTGTTGCGCCCGTGCTATCCCTGTTTCCTATTCCCCGTTTCCTGTTTCCCGTTTCCCGTTTCCGATCTTCACGTACGGACTGCGGCAAGCACTTGGCCGAGAAAGCTGTCGAGCGCGTCACCTTGGATCCACCGTACGACAAGGACCAGGTCGTGCTCCCAGTCGATGTAGATGATGTTGTTGCCAGAGCCTCGAAATGTCACCGCGCTCGGCGGTGCGCTCGGGAGCGGCTTGCGGTCGGTGTTGAGAAACCAGTTCATGAACCCATACGTCGGGTTCGCGGGGCCCGGCGTTCGGGCCATGCGAATCCACTCGTCGGAGACGATCTCTCGACCTCCCCACCTGCCGTTCCGCAGGAACAGATAGCCGAAGCGCAGCATGTCGCGGGCACTGATGAACATGCCGCCGCCCCAGTGTCCGCCGCCCGCCACCGACTGCATGCGCTGGCCGTCGAGCTCGATCCACGAATTGCGATAGCCGTGCCAGCGCCACGTGTTCGACGCCCCTATAGGGTCCATGACCTGCTCGCGCAACACCTGCGGCAGCGGCGTGCGCCAGACGTGAAGCGCCGCCAACGCGAGCAGATTGACCCGCGCGTCGTTGTACTCGTAGCGCGTCCCCGGCTCGTGAAGCGGCTGGTTTGGATAGTCTGACGGCTGCTCACCCTCTGGACGGTCCGCCCAGTCCGGCTTGTCCCACAATGTGCCGCGCCAGTCGCTCGTCTGCCGGAGCAGGTGGTCCCAGGTGATCTTCGCGTTGTGCGGCGTCTCGAAGAGCTCTGGCGTGGGCATGTAGTCCACGACACGATCCTTCAGGTCGCGGATGAGACCCTGCTGCCACGCGAGGCCGACGACGGTGGACAGGAAGCTCTTGGTCACGCTGAAGGTCATGTCAGCGCGCGACGTCTCTCCCCATTCCGCGACGATCGAGCCGTGCCGCACGATGACGCCGTTCAGCGCGGCGCGCTCGCGCATCGGCCCAACGGCTTCATCGAAGGGCTCCTTGCCGAAGCTCGCGGCCCGGTCGAGCGCCAGGTCCTTGGGCCCGGGATTCTCGTGGGCCACGGCGTACGCAATGGCCCGGTCGAGCGCCGCCTTGTCCATCCCTACCGTCTCGGGCGACACCCGCCGCCACGTACCGCGCGCTGGAAAGTACGTTCCCTCGGGTGGCCGCGGTTGGTTCTCTGCACGCGCCTGTCGGCTGGCGGACGCCGCCTGGCCGTCCGCTCGAACCATGACCGCACGGGTGGCCACGAAGGGCGCCACGGCGACCACGGCAACGACAGACCACAAGCGCACGCGGGCTTGGAGCTGTCGCCTGCTCCTTCGTAGGTCCTCCTTACGTGTCATCTCGTTTCTCCCCCGGGAGCCCTCTGACGCGGACAGGTTGTGTGCGACGCAGCAGTGTCCAGCCGTTCTCGTTGAAGGCGATCGCGTAGCCCCGCTCCTTGTAGCGGTTGAGGATCAGGCGAATATCTTCGTAACTCTTGTTCGGCCATGGACTCAGAGCAGCTGCAGCGATGACGAAGTCTGCGTCAGGGG
>JBOGIN010001261.1:0-13517 GCA_050742275.1 Vicinamibacteraceae bacterium | reverse complement strand
ACGCAGCGACGCCGTGGCCCTGCTCGTGAACCAGGGGGAGCAGGGCCGCTCCTACGTGATGCCGGACCTCATTGGAACGGTCGCGACCGACGCGGCCGAGGCGCTGCGGGCGCGCGGCTTCCGCGTGGCGGAGACGAACAGCTATCAGTACCCCGGTATCCCTCCTGGCATCGTGTTGCGCCAGGCCCCGCAGGCCGGCTATCAGATTGCCCCTGGCGACGCGATCTCCTTGGAGGTCAGCCGATGAGCGTGCGCATTGCGCCCTCGATTCTCGCGGCGGACTTCGCGGCCCTCGGCGAGGCGATTCGCAGAACGGAGGCAGGAGGCGCCGATTGGATTCACGTGGACATCATGGACGGCCATTTCGTGCCGAACATCACGATTGGCCCGCCGGTCGTGGCCGCGCTCAAGCGCGTCGCTCACGTGCCGCTCGACGTCCACCTCATGATCACCGACCCGGACCGTTATCTCGAAGCGTTTGCCGAAGCCGGCGCAGGCCACCTTATCGTGCACGTCGAGGCGACGCCTCACCTGCACCGCACGGTCCATCGGATCCAGGAGCTCGGCTTGCGCGCCGGCGCTGCGCTGAACCCCGCGACGCCGGTCGCCGCGATCGAGGAAATCGCGGTCGATCTCGACATCGTGCTGCTCATGTCGGTCAACCCCGGGTTCGGCGGGCAGGCCTTCATTCCTCGAAGCACGTCCAAAGTACGGACGCTACGCCACGTGCTCGAGCGCACCGGAAGCCGCGCGCTGGTCTCCATTGACGGAGGCGTCGACATCGATAACGCGGCGGCCCTGGTCGACGCCGGCGTCGACGTCCTGATTGCCGGCACGACCATCTTTGGCGCCGACGACGCGACTGAGGCGACCAGGGCGCTCCGCCGGGAGGCCGAGCGCGGTCTCGCCGCGGCCGACCGCAAGGACCTGCTGACCGGTGGCGTCCATGGTTGAAGGCGCGACGACGGTCCGCGTGCGATATGCGGAGACCGACAAGATGGGCGTGGTGTACTACGCCAATTACTTCGTCTGGTTCGAGGTAGGCCGCTGCGAGCTGCTCCGGACGCTCGGCTGGACCTATCGCGACATGGAGGCGAACGGCGTCTCACTGCCGGTGCTGGAAGCGAGTTGCGCCTATCTCCGGCCGAGCTTCTATGACGATGAGTTGCAAGTGCGAACGGTGGGACGGGTAGTGTCACGGATCCGCGTCGGGTTCGACTATCAGGTCGTCCGCACGGGCGACGGCCTCGTGACCGTCACCGGTCGCACCGTGCACGCGCCGCTCGACGGCGACCGGCGGCCATGTCGCCTGCCGGAGGCGATTCGCGAGGCGCTCGCATGAAGGCACTCGTGACCGGTGCGGCCGGCTTCATTGGATCCCATCTCTGCGAGCGGCTCCTCGCGGACGGCGCGGAGGTGGTCGCGCTCGATGCGTTCACCGACTACTACACGCGGGTGTTCAAGGAGACCAACCTCGACGCCTGCCGGCCGCACCCGAAGTTCCGGATCGTGGAGGCTCGCCTGCAAGAAGCGGAGCTCGCCACGCAGCTCCGAGAAGCGACGCACGTCTGTCACTGCGAGGCGCAGCCGGGCGTTCGCAAGAGTTGGGGACGCGACTTCGACGTCTACGTGCGCGACAACATCGACGCGACACAGCGCCTGCTCGAAGCGTGTACGGCGGTACGGCTCGAGCGTTTCGTGTACGCGTCCACGTCCTCCGTGTACGGCGACGAGGCCGCCATTCCCATGCAGGAAGAGGCGCGCCTCCAACCCATCTCGCCATACGGCGTGAGCAAGCTGGCCGCCGAGCACTTGTGTTACCTGTATTGGCAGGCGTACCGGATACCGGCCGTCTCGCTGCGGTATTTCACCGTCTACGGACCACGGCAGCGGCCGGATATGGCGTTTCGCCGCTTTCTCGAGGCCGCCAGGGACGGTCGTGCCATCACCCTGTACGGCGACGGCGAGCAAACGCGCGATTTCACGTTCGTCGGCGATGCCGTGTCGGCGGCCGTTGCCGCAGCAAGCCATGGGGGCGCGGGACGCGTCTACAACATTGGCGGGGGCTCCCGGGTCTCGGTCAATCGGGTTCTCGCCCTTATCGAACAGTTGACGGAAAGGCCTCTCCAGATCGAGCGGCTTCCGGCGCAACGAGGGGATATGCGCGATACGTACGCCGACACATCGCGTGCGCGCCGTGAGCTCCACTTTTCACCCGAGACGGCCCTCGAAAAAGGACTACACGCAGAGTATCAATGGCTCAGCACGATTTCTCGACCTCTCGTTTAGTCTGTGCGCGGCTCGGATTCCCCCGAGGCCATCAAGCGATGACTCCGGTACCGAGGCGGGCGTTTCCGTGTCGCGCCGCGCTCGTGCGGCTGGCGGCGGTATTCGCGGTCGCCGGCGCGGCGGCCTGCGCGGCCGCACCAGGTCGCGTGCCCCGAGGCGTGGCGGAACCCGACCGCTATCTGTACGAGCACGGCACGAAGGCGCTGAACGACAAGAAATGGCTGACGGCGCGGGAGTACTTCCAACAGCTCGTCGATGCGTATCCTCAGAGCCCACACCGGGCGGATGCCATGTTGGGGATTGGCGACACGCACCTCGGCGACGGCACGCCCGAAGGCTTCGTCAACGCACAGCAGGAGTTCAGCGGGTTCTTGAACTACTATCCCACGCATCCGCGCGCCGACTACGCGCAGTACAAGCTCGCCCTGACGCACTACTATCAGATGGGGGAGCCAGAGCGGGACCAGACGGAGACCAGACTCGCGATCCAGCAGTTCGGAACGCTCTTCAAGCGCTTCCCCAACAGCAAGATCTCGGCGGCGGCGCGGCCCCAGTACCGGGAAGCGCGGGACCGCCTGAGCGAATCGACCTATCGGGTGGGCCTCTTCTACTTCCGACAGCAGTGGTATCCGGGGGCCATCACGCGCTTTCGCGAGGTGCTCGAAGGCGATCCGCACTATACGTATCGCGACGCGGTCTACTTCCACCTGGCGGAGTCGCTCATTCGCGTCAATCAACAGGCCGCAGCGTTGCCGTATCTGGACCGACTCCAGAAGGAGTTCGAGCGGAGCGAGTATCTGGTGAGGGCCAAGGAGCTGTCGGCGCGACTCAAGTCGTCGATGGACGACAAGGTCAAGCCGTCGTGAATGTTCAGCGAGTGGGCGTGTTCGCTCGCCTCTGTCCATCCGCAGCCGCGCGCGGCCACTCGGACCGATAGACGGGAGGGCTCGGCGGCCGCTCCAGCACGGGCGCGGGCATGCCGCGGCTGAAGGCGATGTAGTAGTCGACAGCGGACCAGACGGCGAGCGCGAGTACCGTCCAGAGCGCCACGCTGCCGAGTATCGCGAGCGAGCCCAGGTAATCGGCGCCGAGGATGAGTAACAGGATAGCGACGACCTGCGTCGTCATCTTGGCCTTGCCGAGCGGTGAGGCGGGCATGCTTTGGCCGCGCGTCTGAGCGACGCTCCTGAGGCCGGTGACGGCCAGCTCGCGGCCGATGATGACGGCGACCATCCAGGCGGGCGCGCGGCCTATCTGCACCAGCGAGACGAGCGCAGCCGTGATGAGCAGCTTGTCCGCGAGCGGGTCGAGCCATTGCCCGAGCGTCGTGACCTGTTGGCGCCTCCGCGCCAGATAGCCGTCGAGCCAGTCGGTCAGCGAGGCGACCAGGAAGATGACGGCCGCGACATACTCCTTGGGAAGGCCCACAATCGCGCGCCCCTCGAACTTCGTCAGCAGCACCACCACCAGCAGAGGTACAAGGAAGATGCGCGCCAACGAGAGGGCGTTTGGCAGGTTCATACGCTGACGATCATTGTAAGCCTCTTTTTCCGTTATCATTGCGCCTTGATATGAAGGCGATCCTGCTCGCGGGGGGCAAGGGCACGCGCTTGCGCCCGCTCACACTCCACACACCGAAGCCCATCGTGCCGATCTTCAACCGACCGTTCCTCGCGTATCAGCTCGATCGCGTGCGGCAGGTTCCCGAGATCAGCGAGGTGGTGCTCAGCCTGAACTATCAGCCACGGCGCATCGAGGAGATCTTCGGCGACGGGGCAGCCTACGGGGTCCGCATCCGGTACGCGGTGGAGCCGTCGCCGCTGGGCACCGGCGGCGCCATCAAGTTCGCGGCGCAGCATGCCACCGACACGGTCGTCGTCTTCAACGGCGACGTGCTCACGGCCATCGACCTCGCCGCGGTGATCCGGCTGCACCGGGAGCGCCGCGCCAAGGCGACGATCGTCCTCACGCCGGTCACCAACGCCGAGGCTTACGGCTTGGTGGAGGCGGGTGCCGACGGCTGCGTTCAGCGGTTTCTCGAGAAGCCAAATCCGAACGAGATCACCTGCGACACCATCAACGCGGGAATCTACGTTTTGGAGCCGGAGACCTTCGATCGCATCCCTGCCGACGAGCCGTACTCCATCGAGCGTTCGTATTTCCCATCGCTCGTCGAGCGCGGCGAGCCATTCGTCGCGCACATCTACGAGGGCTACTGGATCGATATCGGCACCCCGGAGAAATACCGCCAGGTACACCGCGATATCATGGATGGTCGCTTCCCGGTCGCGCCGTTCGACGGCACGGTGACCGGACCCACGGCGTGGGCGAAGCAGGCCAAGGTGGAGGCGGGCGCCGAGATCGAAGGGCCGTGCTTTCTGGACGAGGGCACGGTCGTAAAGGCGGGGGCACGCATCGGGCCCTACACGGTGCTCGGCCGGCAGTGCCACGTCGAGGGCGGCGCGGAGATCGCCGATTCGATCCTCTGGTCGAGCTCCTGGATCGGCGCCGACGCCAGCGTCCGGGGCGCGGTCGCCGGCCGGAACTGCCACATCGGCCGGAACGTCTGTGTCCGACCGGGCGCGGTGCTCGGCGACAAGTCCGTCGCGACCGATTTTTCGCAGCTATAGAAGACTATGCCTCAGAACGATGTCGCTCCCGAGATCTTCAAGGCCTACGACATTCGCGGGATTTATCCGGATCAGGTCAACGAAGCGGCGGCGCACGATATCGGCGGCGCGTTCGCGTACTACCTTGCCGCGCGCCGCATTGGCGTGGGCCGAGACATGCGGCTCTCATCACCCAGCCTGGCCGAGGCGTTCATCGAAGGCGCACGGCAGCAAGGGTGCGATGTGGTCGACTACGGCATGATCGCGACCGACATGTTGTACTACGCGGTGTGCCGCGACAAGCTCGATGGCGGCGCGGAGATCACGGCGTCGCACAATCCCCGCGAGTACAACGGCATGAAGCTGGTGCGCAAGGAGGCGCTCCCGCTCAGCGCCGAGGCGGGCATCGACGACATCAAGGAGATGGTGCTCGAGCGCACCCTGCCGCCCAGCGACGCGTCCAAGGGGAGCCTCGAGCGCCGCGAGATCCTCGACCCGTATCTCGATCACATCTTCACGTTCATCGATGCGTCGCTCGTCACGCCGTTGCGCGTGGTGCTCGACGCGGGCAATGGTATGGCGGGCCTCGTCGCGCCGCGTATGTTCGAGCGGCTCCCCTGCCAGGTGACCGGGCTCTGCATGGAGGTGGACGGCACGTTTCCCAACCATGAAGCGAACCCGCTCCTCGAGGAGAACCGGCGGGACATCATGGAGCGCGTGGCGCAGGATCGGGCCGATATCGGCATCGCTTGGGATGGCGACGGCGATCGCTGCTTCTTCATCGACGGCACGGGCCAGTTCGTCCCGGGCGATTTCGTGACCGCGCTCATCGCGGAGTCGTTCCTGCACCGGCAGCCCGGCCAGACCATCGTCTACGACTTGCGCGCGAGCTACGCCGTGAAGGAGACGGTGGCCAAGTACGGCGGCACGGCGCTGATGAACCGCGTCGGCCATGCGTTCATCAAGCACCGGATGCGGAAGGAGAACGCGATCTTTGGCGGCGAGGTCAGCGGCCACTATTACTTCCGCAACAACTTCTACGCCGACAATGGCTTCATTCCGGCCCTCGTGATGCTGGAGCTCATGGCGCGCCGCGACCAAACCCTGACCGACCTGGTCGCGCCGTTGAGGAAGAAGTACTTCCTGTCGGGCGAGATCAGCGTCAAGCTGCGCAGCCTGGCGCAGGCCGAGGCGAAGATTCGCGACATCGCGCGCCGCTACACGGACGCCACCGTGTACAGCATGGACGGGATCTCCATCGAGTATCCCGACTGGCACTTCAACGTCCGCCCCTCGAACACGGAGCCCCTGCTCCGCCTGAACCTCGAAGCCAAGACCCCCGAGGTCATGGCCAAGCGCCGCGACGAGGTGCTCGCGATGCTGCGGTCCTGACGCGCAACCCCACATGTAGCTGAAACGCTTGTCATCCGCAAGCTGAAGCGGGCAGGGTTTGTCGAGACGAGGCATGGCAAGGGCAGTCATCGCAAGTTGGTCCACCCTGGCACAGGCGCGGAAGTCTGGGTCACTGTCCACACGAAGAAGGAAGCTCGCGAGTGAACGGTCAACGCGGAGTGCGCCCTGCACGCGCAGAAGGACGACGCTAGCGACCAGAACCTGAAGAGTGAGTTTGGTGCGGTTGGAGCGGGCTACGGGATCGAAACCGATTAACGAGTTTGATTAACTTGGTGATGGCGCCCGTACATCAGTGCAGTGATCGTCAACGAGCCGCGTATCGCTTTGACGAGTTCGACCGAGCCGACGATTGCTGTTCAGCACCGGCGGTCGGCGGCAAGAATCGATAGTGACCTCTGCATTGCGGCGGTTGAGTCCGTCATACGCCTCATCGAAATTATTTCGGGTGCGACTCCCTATCCGCGCGAGACTTGGCATGGTGTTGAGGTCGGGGGTCGATTTTCGCATGGTCCGTCCCGAGTCTTCACGCGCTTGAGGATCGTCCATCAGTCCCAACGCCACCCGATCTGCTAGATGCCCTTCGTGCAGCCGGGATGACGCCGAGCTTCGGAATGCGTGACAGGCTGAATCATCATCTTGCGCAAGGTAGTCACCAGTTGTTTGAAACGGACCGTCGTAGGTGCCGTCGAGAATCGCTCTATTCCAGAGACGGCAGACAGATCCTCTTGGTGAACGCCGAGCGTCGATAGACAGGCCACCCGGTGTGGTGTATCTTGAAGTACAACCTCCGGCGAGAATAGGGATCACGGTGCCGGATGCCCGCGCTCCCGCGTTCCGGGTCACCCTTGGCGGTGCGCTGCTGGGGCTGATCGCCGCCGCCTTCGCCCTTCACCCCGCGTTCGTCACCGGCGCACCGTCGCGCTGGTCACAGCCCGGCGGCGATCTCGTCGCCTACTACGTCGGTCTGCAGTACTTCCTCCACGCCCCGTGGCACCTGCCACTGTTCGATCTGCCGATGATGGGCTATCCGGAGGGCGGGAGCGTCATCTTGAACGACGCGATTCCCCTCGGCGCCCTCCTTTCCAAGCTCGCGCACTCGCTCACCGGCTGGTCCATCGTCCACCTCGGATGGTGGATGCTGCTCGTCTACGTCCTGCAAGGCGTCATGGCGGTGCGCCTGCTGCGTGCCTTGGGCCTGCGCAGTGCTTGGGCGGTCTGGCTCATCGCTTCGTGGGCGGTGCTGCTCTATCCGTTCCTCGCCAGGGTGGGCCACACGGCGCTCACGAGCCACTTCATCGTGCTCTGGGCCTTCGCGCTGTACTTCGAGGCGTGGCGTCACCGGCAATGGAGGGCGGGCGAGCACACGGCGCTGACGGTCGTCGCGCTCCTGACGCAGCCGTATCTCTTCGCGATGGGCCTTGCGCTGCAGGCCACGACCTGGGTGACGTTGGCCAGGCACGGGCACCTTCGGGCGCGCGACTGGAGAAACCTGGCGGTCACCGCGGTCGGCATTGCCGCCATCCTGTTCGTCGCGGGATATGGGAGAGTGCTGGCCGCGCCGGAGTCAATGCCGTCGCACGGCTACGGCCGGTACTCGTGGAACCCCGTGACGCTGGTGTTGCCCCCCGACGGCTACTGGGGCGGTCTCACGCAGGGAGTCAGGCGAGACGCAACGGGCGGCCAGTACGAGGGAGACAGCTACATGGGTTTCGGCCCGCTCGCCGTGTTGATCGCATGTCTCTTGATGGCGCCACGGCGCATCGCGTCTGCGGTCAGAGCACACTGGTTGCTCCTGCTGGTGCTCCTGGCGCTCGCGCTGTTCGCGCTCTCGAATCACGCCTTCTTTGCCTCGCGGAGCCTGTTTGCGCTGGGCCTGCCAGACTGGCTGCAGCCGGTGGCGTCGACCTGGCGCGCGAGCGGCCGGTTCATCTGGCCCCCGCTGTACATGTTGCTGCTGGCGCCGGCGGTGTTGCTGCTGACCGACGAGCGGGTGCGGCTGCGCCGCCTCGCCACCGGGCTCGTGCTGCTGGCGACGGTCGTGCACGGCATCGAAGGCGTGGTGACGCTTCGATCCGTCTGGACGTTCACCTCGGCTGCGCCGCCGACGCTCATCGATGCCGCGCACATGGGCGACTGGATTCGCAGCCACGAGCGGCTCTGGCAGTATCCGTCGTGGTTCTGCGGTGGTCTGGGCACGGCTCGCTATGGCGGCGGCGGCGCCAATCGCGAGCTGGAGCTTCAGGTGCTCGCGGCGCGCGCGGGTGTGCCCTTCAATAGCATCTACATGGGGCGGCATCTGAAAGACTGCCTCCGGGAGCAACAGTGGAAGCGTCACCCGGCGCTCGAGCGGGGCGTGCTGTACGTGATCGACGCCAGTGCTGCGCGCGCGGCCGACCTCGCGCCGCTCGTCCGGTCGGGGTGGTGTCGAGATCTGGTCTGGGGGTTTGCCTGCTCGCGCCAGCCCTTGCCGTAGCAGCTGACGACATGATCATCCGAACCAGCGTGGGGAAGAACTCGCTGCCGGCGCTCGCGTCGTCGACTGTTGTCACGGGTTGCCCGGTCTTGAGAGCTTCACGGAGCCTGCCCCAGTCGCTCCACATCAACGGTGGATGCTCGGCGATCATGTCGACGATGGACGTCTCGCGGCCACGGACCAGAAACATGTCGCTCTCCGGCACCAGTGCGTAGCGGCCGTCCGATTTGCTCAAGAACGCCAGCGCCACCCGCGAATCGAGCACCATCCGTGTGCCTCGCGGGTCGGTGCCGGCCGCAGAGGCGACTTTGGCTGCCGTACTGTGCCCCTGGGCGATGTAGGTGAAGAAATCGTAAGCCGCAGCGCTCGAAATGATCGCGGCCGGCCAGAAGCCGGGGGCCATCTGCATGATTCGGTCAGGTGTGAGTTGCTGAGTGTCCTGCATGGCGAAGCTCCGATGAAGAAAGAATCGGACGGTCGCCATCAGCGATTACCGCGGTCCGCATCGGTGCGCCCGGAGACGTCCCCGGGGCAGAGACGGGGCGGTTTGGCGAGGCACTGAAGTTGCTGACGTTCTACGAGTGCAGTGATCACGAACTCGATCTGACGCTGGATGGAGACTCGTTCGGCGAGGCCGCGGGCTTGCGCCCGATGCTGCCGATACGGCTTCGTTGGTAGGGTGACGGCGGCAGCAATGAGGACCGCGACAATTCGCGCGCCCTGAGGTCGGAGAGTCGGAAGTTCTGGGCGAGGTGCGGTTCGGCTACCGGAGCGGATCGGCGACTTCACCGTTTTGGAATCAACGACTTGACGTTGGCGTCCCAGATTTGGGCGAGTTCGAATCCACTGATTAGCTGACTTCGCCAAGTGAAGGCGTTGAGTCGAGCTGCATAGCAAGAGAGTCGGGAACTATGGCCGGTGCGCATGTTCCTGAAGCTCACTTCGTAGCCACGGTCGCCCTTGACACTATGACGCGTGACGGCGTATCGTCGTACGCCATATGAAACAGGACCCTGGCGATCTGCTTCCGCTCTCCCCCGCGATGTTCCACGTCCTCGTCGCGCTGGCCGACGGCGACACACACGGCTACGCGATCATGAAGGAGGTCGAGCGTCTCACCGGCGGGACCGTCGGGCTGAGCACCGGCACGCTCTACGGCATCATCAAACGCCTTCTGGCGGATGGGCTTATTCGCGAGACTGCCATCCACACGGCGACGGGCGACGAACGGCGGCGGTCCTACGCCCTCACACCGTTCGCCAAGAACGTCGCGCGCGCGGAAGCCGCCCGGCTCGAGCAAACGATCGCCATCGCACGGCGCAAGCCACTGTTCCGACGGTCGTAGCCATGTCGCGCAGCGAGCGCTTCTTTCGGCGACTGTTACGGCTCTTCCCGGCCGAATTCCGCAGCGACTTCGGCAACGACATGACCCAGACATTCAAGGATCACCGCGACGACGTCGTCGTCCGCGGAGGCGCCATGGCGCACGTGCGGCTCTGGAAGGACACCGTGCTCGGCGTCCTGACGACGGCGCCGCACGAGCACTGGGATCTGCTTCGTCAGGACATCCGGTACGGGCTGAGAAGTCTTCGGCGGAGTCCGGGATTTGCCGTCGTGGCGACTACCGCGCTTGCCGTCGGGATCAGTGCGAACACGGCGATCTTCAGCATCGTGAACGGTGTCCTGCTCCAACCGCTGCCCTACCGCGATCCGGATCGCCTCGTCACATTGTTCGAGCAGGTTCCGGACATGACGTTCGGATTCTCGGCGCCGGACTTCACCATCGTGCGAGGCGCCACGCGCTCGTTCGATGGCCTCGTGGCGTATCGCAACGTCAGCTACGAGCTGTCCGGGCTCGCCCGGTCGGAGCGCGTCGTCGCCGCGCGTGTGTTACCCGAACTGTTCGCGGTGCTTGGCGTCATGCCGGCGATCGGCCGTCCCTTCACGGCGGCAGACGACGCCACCGACGCGAAGGTTGCCGTGCTCAGCGACGCCCTGTGGCGGCGCGCGTTCGCGGGCGATCCGGGCATCATCGGCCGCACGATCGCGCTCGATCGCCAGCCGTACATCGTGGTCGGCGTGATGCCGGAGAAGTTCGTGTTCCCGCCGCGCGGTTCCGACAGGAACGGCGAGCCGGCGGCGATTTACGTGCCGATGGCATTCACGCCGCTCGAGCGCGGGGCGTTCGGGAGCATGTACAACAACAGCACGGTGGCGCGTCTGAGGCCGGGCGTGACGAGGGAACAAGCGCGTGCCGATCTTGCTGCCGCGGCGCGAGTGGTGGCGCCTCAGTACCCCGCCGCCATGCGCACTTTTGCCGATCGATTGACGTTCACGATCGGTCCGCTCGCCGAAGAGGCCGTGGGCCGGAGTCGGCGTCTCCTCCTGATCTTGATGGGCGCCGTCGGTATGGTGCTGCTCATCTGCTGTGCGGACGTGGCCAACTTGATGCTGACGCGGTCCGGCGGTCGTCAGCGCGAACTGGCGGTCCGCTCGGCGCTCGGTGCCAGCCAGGTGCGCGTCGTCCGTCAGCTACTCACCGAAAGTCTCGTGCTCGCCGTGACTGGCGCGGCCGTCGGACTCTGTCTCGCGTTCGTTATCATGCAGGCGTTCTTGCCAATGCTCGGTGACACGCTGCCCCGATCCGAGGACATCCAGGTCAACGGCCGTGTCGTGCTGTTCACCGTCCTTCTTGCGTTGGCGACGCCGCTCGTCTTCGGGGTTATGCCCGCATTGCGCTCCGCGGTGATGTCGACGGCGGCGGCGCTGACCGAGGGCGCCAGGACCACGACACCTGGGCGCGGCCGGCATTGGCTGCTCGGCGCGCTCGTCGTCGCCCAATGCGCCCTCGCCCTGGTCCTATCAGTGGGCGCCGGACTTCTCGTGCGAAGCTTCGTGCGCCTGACGCAGACCGAGACCGGTTTTCAGGCGGAACATGTGGTCAATGCGACGATGGGGCTGCCATCGGGGCGATATGCAACCGGGGCGCAAGTCAAGAGCTTCTATCGAGAAGCCGTCGCCGCGACCGCAGCCCTTCCGGGCGTCACCTCCGCCGGTGCGGCGACGCATCGACCGCTCCAGGTGCGCGAACGGCGCGGCTTCACGCCGGATCCGTCCGCACAGCAGACGCCCGGTCTCGGCCGCAGTCTCAAGCACACCATGACGGTCGGCCGCTATTTCGAGACGCTCGGCATCCCCCTCAGAGAGGGTCGATTCTTCACCGACGCCGACGGTCAGCGCGACGGCGAACGGGTCATCATCGTGAGCGAGATGCTCGCGCGCAGGTTCTGGCCGAACGGCGACGCGGTCGGACGGCGACTGAGGTGGAACTCAGCGAGCTCGACCCCGCCCTGGATGACGATTGTCGGCGTCGTCGGAGACATCAAGCAAGGCGCGCTCGATGCCGAGACGACCCTGCAGACCTACGAGCCATTGATGCAGGCGGTCGCCGACGATCTCGGCCATCCGATTATCGGCGCCTACAGCGACGTCAATCTGATCGTTCGATCGGAGCGGCCCTCGGCGGCGATCATCGGCGAGCTGTCGGCAGCCATGCGGCGCCTCGATCCCGAGCTGGCCATTTCGAACGTGCAGCCGGTGCTCGAGATCATCGACGACTCCGTGAAGTCGCAGCGCTTCAGCACGACCGTCCTCGCGATCTTCGCAACGGTGGCGGTATCGCTCGCGGCACTCGGGATCTACGGCGCGTTGGCCAACGTCGTGGCCCAGCAGACGAAGGAACTCGGCGTGCGCCTCGCGCTCGGTGCCGCGCCATGGTCGGTGCTCTGGCTCGTACTGCGACGGGCCTTCGCGTTGACGGCAACCGGCATCGCCCTTGGACTTGCGGGCGCGATGGCGCTGACGCGCCTGATGTCCGGGCTGCTCTATGAAGTTCAACCGCACGACGCGGTCACGTTCGTCGGTGCGTCAGTTGGGTTGGCCGTGCTCGTGCTGCTTGCCAGCCTCGTCCCGGCCGTGCGCGCGACGCAGGTGGATCCGATCATCGCGCTGAGGATGGAGTGACACGCCACGCTGCGGGGAGTGACTGGGATTCGAGCGAAAAGCTCGCTGGCTGTCGCAGACGGCTTCGGGATGGCCGTGACTCTCGATGTCGTGTCGGCGACGCCAGGAGAATCGGTTAGTTCGGAGCTTCCGCTGTGGTCGACGGACGCCTGAAAGTCGGTCATCTTCTCGCCGCGCCGGTGGCTTGATTTTGCGAATGGCTGACGCCGCGAGGGGAGCCGCGACGATCGGCGGTGGTTGTCGCGCCCGACGATGATGCTCGCGAGCACTCCGGACATGCCAAACGCGAAGACAGCACGCGGCGAAGATGGCTGTAAGGTGCGGAGTGTAGAGCTGTTGTCGATCGCGCTCACCGACGCTCCAAACAACGTGGCCGGCGCTCTGTGCCGGCCTCCTGACGGTCGATGAGGCAGCCGAGCTTCTGTGCACGACGCCACGCGCGATCTAGCGGCACACGTGCTGTTCACACCTGGCGATGAAAGGCGCACCTGCGCGAGCGATTCAGGAGTGGGCCGGCCACGCGGACCTGTCAACGACGCAGCGCTACATGCATCTGAGTCCGGCGGCAACGGAAGACGCGATCCGGTTGCTCGATGGACGACAATCCGGCCTCGAACCGCTCGAGACTCTTGGAGATATTCTGGACACTCGAGAGGCCGGGACCGGAAGTACTTGCGAGCGAGCAATTTAGTGGAGCGGGCTACGGGAAT
>JBOGIN010001260.1:0-4173 GCA_050742275.1 Vicinamibacteraceae bacterium | reverse complement strand
GCCTTGGGCGGCGACCCGTCGGTCATTCCGCCGCTTGGGCCCACCAGCGAAGACTGTCTGTCCCTCAACGTCTGGACCACGAATCTCGGCGGCAAGACCAAGCAGCCGGTGATGGTCTGGCTCCATGGCGGCTCGTTCACCATCGGCAGCGGCGGAGAGGAAGCGTCGTCTCTCGCCTCGCTCGGCGTCGTCGTCGTGACCCTCAACTATCGCCTCGGCCTGCTGGGATTCATGGCCCACCCGGAGCTCACGAAGGAGTCTCCTCACGCATCGTCGGGCAACTATGGCCTCCTCGATCAGATCGCCGCCTTGCGGTCGGTCCAGCGAAACATCGCCGCGTTCGGCGGAGACCCTGATCGGGTCACCCTCTTCGGCCACTCGTCGGGTGCCGGCGCCGTGCTTCAGTTGATGGCCTCCCCGCTTGCGCAGGGCCTTTTTCATCGAGCCATCTCCCAGAGCGGCAGTCTCGGCGATTCACAGCCGCTTGCCGCGGCGGAGGCCATGGGAGTGGAGATTGCCACGCGCCTTGGTGTGCAGGCCGCGAATGCGTTGCAAGGGCTGCGGGCCATGCCGGTCGAGCGCCTTCTCGAGGTTGCGCCCCGAGGCTTCGAGGCGGTGACTGACGGCTGGCTCCTCCCCGAGCCTGTCACCGCATTTCTGGCGGACCGGCCGAACGGCATGCCGCTGCTCGTGGGCGCGACGGCAAACGAGGCGAGCATCTTCGCCCTCCCGTCGATGGCGCGAGGAGCTTACCGAGACATGCTGCGCGAGAACAGCACGTCACATGCGGAGCGGCTACTGGCGCTCTATCCGGCGGCGAGTGACGATGAGACGTCGGCGGCGGCGACGCGCTACATGACCGATCAAGACTTCGTCTGCCCTGCCCGCTACGCGGCGGCGCGATCAACACCAACGTGGCTCTACCTCGTCTCGGCACCACCCGCAGCGAGCCCGTCCGCGCAGCGGCATGGTCCATTCCACGGGTCCGACTTGCGCTTCCTCTTCAAGGCGGACACGGGCGTGCCGTTGAGTGGATCGGGTGAGACGGTCAGGGATGCGATGCGGCGCTACTGGGTGCGCTTCGCCGCCACCGGCAATCCGAACGAGCCCGGGCTGCCTGAGTGGCCTGTCTACGACGAGGCGCGCCCGCGTCATCTGGACTTTGGCGATACAATCCGAGCGATCAGCGGCTTGGGCCGCCCCGGCTGCGATCTATTCGATGAGATGCGGGACACGCAGCAATAACGCCGCGTCGCGCCTAGGCACAACAACGATCGCCGACCCTGCAGAAACAGGACGAGCGTATCCCCGCGTCCGCCCTGGCGAGGGCGAGATCGAGCCGGGGCTGCATGACTGCCGCCTCCTCTGTCCTGCCGAGACGATGCAAGCACTCCACATATCCGTGCAGGCTCCACACGTTGTTGGGATGGTGGGATGCACGACTGAGCGTCTTGTCCAGCCCCAAATCTGCTCGATAGACCCCGGCCGCCTCTTCGACGCGATTCTGCTCGAGCAGCAGCGCCCCCAACGCATGCCGCACCGACTGCATCCATCCCCACGGCTCATCGTAGGGCAGCTCATCGTCCAGCGTTACCGCCCTGCGCAGGTGCTCAAAGGCGCTGTTATGGTTGCCTTTGCGATATTCGATCTCACCGCGGAGCATTGCGGCGGCAATCGCGAGAATGTCCGTGCACGTGTTGTTGAAGATCTTGCGGCTCGGCGGCACGCGGGCCAGCGCGTCGGCGAAGCGTTGCCGCTCTGCCTCGGCCGCAGCAACCTCTCCACGAGCCGCGTACGCGACGCCCTTGCCGTAGTGGACCATCGCCGTCGTGACGCAGTACAGCTCCTTGTCATCTGGCAGCGATTCGGCCAGGAGCTCCGGCCACTTGCCGAACCGGACGAGCACGTGCACCTTCATGGCGACGAACCCTTCGAGCCAGTCGGCCATGGGTGGCGTCGTCACGCGCAGCAACGTCTCCGGGATGGTGGCGGTCAGCTCATTGGCCGCTTCCAACGCCGGGCGGTACTGGCCCAGAAACATCGCCGCGTAGAGCTTGAAGTGGTAGTCATGCGTTCGAGAGAGCGTATAGAAATTGAGCGGGCCCTCGCGCTCAAGGTACTTGCGGTCGGCCAGGATCGCGCGTTCGTTGGCGACCAGCGCCGCGTGGTAGTCGCCGCAGAGCACATCGATGTGCGACGGCATGTGTCGAAGGTGCCCGGCGTCGGGCGCCAGGTCACGCAGGGCGTCGGCCGCCCGCAGCGCCCGTTCAGGGTGCGGTGACATCTCCATCGTGTGGATGTACATGTGGAAGATGCCGCCGTGCGGCGGATCCCCGCGCGTCTCCATCAATGCCAGCGCTCTTTCCAACACCTCGACTGCTTCGAGCGTGTCCGCGCCTTGCGATGGCTCGCCGCTCGTCAGATCCCACAATTGCCAGGGCGTGCGGTTGATCATCGCCTCGGCGAACAGCGCCGTGATATCGAGATCGTCCGGAAACGATCTGTAGACGTCACGCATGGCAGCCGCGTAGGCATCATTCCAGCTCTGTAACTCCTCGACGCTTGCAACCTGGTCCGCCTGGTAGCGTTGCTCCAGCGCTCGAATCAGGGCGTGCTCGACCGGCGTGCTCCCATCCGCCCGCGCTACGGCATCCTCAGTCGCTCGGCGCGCGGTCACCAACGCCTCTCGCAACTCAGCCTCGCCGAAGTCCTCCCATCGTTTGTTGTAGTTCGATCCAGACGCCGAGGCGATGCCCCAACACGCCATCGCACATTCCGGGTCCGCTTCGGCTGCCTTGCGGAAACAGCGGACGGCCTCTTCGTGGTTGAAGGCGTAACACCACAGCAGGCCGCGGTCGAACCAGACCTGCGCGGCGGGAGAGCTCGTCGTCACCGGACGCCTGAACGTGCCCAGATCGTAGTAGTCGCCCATTTGATTCCCCCAACTGCACGAGACGACTTTAGCAGTACTCGATACAGCCGCGACGATCTTGCGAACGACCTGTCCGCTCGCATTCCAGAGTTTGTATAATACTCAGGCTGTATTGTGGAGTCTTGCATGCAACGCAGAGTCTCGCTTCGATTGCGCCGCCGGGCGCGCGTCGGTCAAGGCACACCGCCGTCGCGGGTCGCGCCCAAAGATCGTTCGGCGTCTCTCGTACAGCAGCAGAGGGGCGCTGGTGGTAACTGGACTGGTGGCCGCGTCTATGACGAGTGGCGCGACGTCGTCCGAGTTGTGAATCTGGGCGTCCGCATGGCGCAGCACACAACAGGCGGCGAGTTCACCGCGGCCGTTCGAGAGCACGCATCTGCGCGCCGGCCTCGCTGAGGTCCAGCGGGTTGACACGAATCGACGTCAATCAACTCGCCCCGCGGCCAGTTCGGTACGGTATTTGCGCGAAAGCAGCGGTACCCCACGCATGTTGACGCTTGTACGCCACAACAAAGAGTTCACTCATATCGCAGCGCCACGAGCGGGTCCACGCGCGCTGCCCTGGCGGCCGGCAGCCAGCAGGCGCCCAGCGCAACGCCGATCCAGATGACAGCCACGACGGCGTGCGGCCAGACGCCCGTTGGACCAATCCCCTCCTGAACCGATCCCAGAACGCGGGCGAGTGCCGCCGTCAGCGCCTCCCCGATCGCCACGCCGACGAGAACGATCGCCAGGCCCTGACCGACCACCTCGCGGAAGATATCCCGGCGTGTGGCTCCAAGGGCCACTCGCACCCCAATCTCCTGCGTGCGGAGCGTCACACGGTATGCGATCACGCCATACAGGCCGATCGCGGCGAGCAGCAGCGCCAGCAGCCCGAAGACCATCAAGATGCTCACAATCCATTCGCCCAGCCCATATCTCTGGTCGATATACGCGCTGAGCGGCTGTACGGTATACACGCGCATTTCCTGCCCGATGCCGAGCAGGGTGCGACGAACGGGTTGAGCCATGGCAGCCGCATCAGTGCTCGTTTCCACGAGGATGGTTACGAGACCATCCGAGTGCTCACGGGCGAACGGGAGGTAGAGGTGCGGCTCAGGGGCCTCGTCGAGCCCACGCAGCGCCGAATTGTGGACGACTCCCACGACAACCGCCGCTCGCGCATCCTCGCACCCGATCGTCAGCCGCTCACCGACCGGGCTCCCCTTCGGCCGGATCCGGCGTGCAAGACTCTCGTT
>JBOGIN010001259.1:0-8479 GCA_050742275.1 Vicinamibacteraceae bacterium | reverse complement strand
CGGCATACTCAGGTCGAATGTCAACCAAAGACGAGAAAGAACGCATCGCCTTACTCCAGGGTACGCTCGACCTCCTGATCTTGAGGACGCTGGTGTTCGGCCGCCAGCACGGTCAGGGCATCGCGCGCGCCATCCAGACCCAGACCGACAAGGTCCTGCTCGTCGATCATGGGTCGTTGTATCCGGCACTGCAGCGACTCGAATCCCAGGGCTGGATCAGCGCCGAGTGGGGCACTTCCGAGAACAACCGCAAGGCACGCTTTTATACGCTCACCCAGGCTGGCCGCAAGCAGTTGGCGCGCGAGGTCAGCCAATGGCGAAAGCTCGTTGCCGCGATTGGGCGACTGCTCGGTCCGGAAGAAGCCGGAGTGTGACGCGATGTGGCAACGCCGTCGACAGTCCGATTTCGACGCCGAGATCCAAGCCCACCTCGAGGTCGAAGCGAGCCGGCTGCGGGCCGAAGGGCTGAGCGAAGAGGAGGCGCGACTCGCCGCCCGGCGGCGCTTCGGCAACGTCGCCTCCGCGCGGGAGCGTTTCTATGAGGCGAGCCGGTGGTCTTGGCTGGACCATCTGACCCGCGATTTCCGCGATGGCATCCGCCGCCTGTCGAAGGGGTGGGGCTTCACGCTGGGCGCAGGCAGCGTGCTGGCGCTCGGCATTGCTGCCAGCACCGCGATCTTCTCCGTCGTCAACGGCGTGCTGCTCCAACCTCTTTCCTACCCGGATGCCGATCGCATCGTCTCGGTGGAGACATTCTGGAAAGACCGCGGCCGCGCCAGCCGCAGGGTGTCCGGCCCAGACTTTCGTGACTGGCAGCGCCAGAGCACGATGTTCGAGGTGATGGCGTATCACGCTACGTACGGAGAAACGCCGATCGTCCTCGGCGGCCATGCCGAGTATGCCGGCGTGCAGCACGTCGGGGCGGGCTTCTTCCGTGTGTTCGGTCGCGCTGCTTCCGCCGGACGTCTCATCACCGAAAAAGAAGCGCGCGCACCGGTGGCTGTGGTCAGCTACCACTGGGCACAGGCGCATTTTGGGAGTAGCACCACCGCGATCGGCCGCCGGCTCGTCGTCCAGGGGAAGGCTGTCGAGATTCTGGGCGTTGCGGCGCCTGGGTTCCGATACGACGATACAGACATTTGGACAACCGATCAGATCGAGCCAGGCAGCACCAGCCGCACGGCCGGAAACTACGTGGTGGTCGGTAAGCTGAAGCGGGGCGTCGATTTGGCGCAAGCCCGCCAGCAGATGCGGCTCATTGGTGATCGGATTGCGGGGGACCATCCGGAAAACCGCCACAAAACTGTGGCTCTGATCCCGCTGCACGAACGGCTCACCGGCGACGTCGAGACGACGCTGTGGGTTCTGATGGGGGCGGTCTTTCTCGTGATGCTCATTGCCTGCGCCAACATCGCGCATCTGTTGCTGGCCCGCGCCACAACACGGACTCGAGAGATTGCGCTCCGCGTCGCGCTTGGTGCGGGACGCGGCCGGGTCATCGGCCAACTGCTCACGGAAAGCGTCGTGCTGGCGGCGTTGTCAGCCACTTTCGGGCTCGGGCTCGCCCACCTGCTCGTGAGGGCGCTGGTGACGCTCTCACCCGCCGATTTGCCACGCCTCGACGAGGTCCGCGTGGATCAGACCGTCATGCTGTTCGCACTGGGGCTCTCCGTTGCTTCGGTGCTGCTCTTTGGTCTCGTGCCTGCCCTCCATGCCTCACGACTCGATCTGTCGGACGCCCTCAAGCAGGGGGGATCGAAGGGCGCTGTGTCCGCCGGTACCGGCGGCGCACGGTCAGCCCTCGTCGTCGCGGAAGTCGCCCTCTCCGTCGTCTTGCTCATCGGCGCCGCCCTGCTGCTGCGATCATTTCAAGTGCTGCATCAAGTCGACGTCGGGTTCGCCACCGAGCGCGTGCTCCTCGCGCACACGTCGTATGCCCAGAACGCTGAGGAGGATGGTCGCCGCGCTGTCGCGTTCTATCAGGATCTCCTCGAGCGCGTGCGCGGCGTGCCGGGTGTCCGCGACGCCGCGGGAGCGAGCCATGCGCCGCTCAGTGGCGCCAGCACGGACGCTGGATACCACATCGAGGGCAGGCCGGAACCTCCGCCGGGTGAATCCGACTCCGCCGAGATGCAGGTGATCACACCTCGCTACTTCAGGGTGCTCGGCATCCCGCTCCGTCTAGGGCGCGACTTCGACGCGCGCGACACGCTGGGGCGGCAGCCGGTTGCCATCATCAACGAGGCGCTGGCACGTGAGGCCTTCCAGGGACAGTCGCCGCTCGGCCAGCGCATCAGGACCGGCTTCCGCGAGACCACGATGCAATGGATGGAAATTGTCGGCGTCGCCGCGGACACGCGACGGCTCGATCCGTCGAGGCCTCCGCAGCCGGAGCTCTTCGTGGCCGCCGCGCAGCATCCAGAGATCCAGGGGCTTTCCATCCTCGTGCGAACATCCCAGGACCAGGATTCGCTGGCCGGCACGCTCCGCACGGTCGTGCACGAAACGGATCCCACCGTGCCCGTCCGCTTCGAGACGATGGACCGGATCTTCGCGCAGGCGCTGGCGTATCCGCGCTTTCGTACGCAGCTCGTCGGCGCGTTTGCGGCCATGGCGGTGCTCGTCGCGCTCGTAGGGCTGTTCGGACTGCTGACGTATCTCGTGGGGCAGCGCACGAAGGAGCTCGCGGTGCGACTCACGGTTGGCGCACGGCCGACCGATATCGTTCGGCTCATCGTTGGCCATGGCACGCGCCTGACGATCGTTGGCCTTGCCATTGGCCTTGCCGGCGCGCTGGCGGTCGCACAGTTCTTGAGCAGCCTCCTGTACGAGGTCAGCCCGTGGGACTGGCTCACGTATCTTGCGGTTGTGGTCTTGCTCGGCGTGGCTGCGATCGTCGCGACGCTCGTGCCGGCCATCAGGGCCGCCACGATCGACCCGCTCGTTGCTCTTCGGCAGGAGTGATTCTTTTTCCGTTACTCGCACCGCAGCGCGGACATTGGATCGATATGCGCGGCGCGACGCGAGGGGAGCCAGGCTGCCACCAGGGCGCTGGCCACGAGCGCGAGCGCGGCGGCGAGAAACGTCAGAGCGTCGTGCGGCGTCAGGCCGAAGAGCATGCTCTCGATGAGTCGCGTGCTCGCGGACGCGCCCGCCAGACCGAGCGCAGCGCCAATGACAACGGGGATGAGCGATTCTCGCAGCACCAGGCGGATGATGTTCGACGGGCGTGCGCCGAGCGCCATCCGCAGGCCGATCTCGGACGTCCGCCGCGTGACCGAGTAGGCGAGCGTGCCATAAATCCCGAGACAGGCGAGCAGCAGCGCGAGCGCCGCGAAGGCCGACACCAGGCGCGCAAACAGCCGGTTCGGTCCAACCGCGAGATCGATCTGTGCCTCCTGCGTTCGGATTCCGAACATGGGCACGTTGGGATCTATCTCGGCGATCGTGCGGCGTATGGGAGCAACAACGCCGTCCAGGTCTCCCGAGAAGCGTATCGCGAAGGTCATCTCGTGCTGCGGATGTTGCCGGTACGGAAGATAGAGCGTCGGCGGCGGCGCGTCGCGCAGATTTGAGAACCGCGCGTCTGCGGCGACGCCAACGACCTGGAGCTGATCTGCCGCCTCTGGCGGACCGAGACGGCTTCCGATCGGCCAGCCCTTGGACGAGAACTGCTCGGCCAGCGACCGGTTGACGATCGCGACCTCGGGCGCCCGTTCCCGGTCGCGCCAGGTGAGGTCACGGCCGGCGAGTAGTGGGATGCCCATCGTCGCGAAATATTCGGGTGCAACGTAGTGTACGTAGACGTTGACCGTTGAAGACGACCCCGCTATGGATACGTCGGTGCGGGTTCTGGCTCTGCTCACGAGCCCATGACGGGAAAGCGAGACCGATCGAACACCGGGAACGTCTTTCAATCGCTTCACGGCCTCTTCATAGAAATCGTTCAGCCGCGAGTCCTCGTGCCCGCTGAGTGTTGGATCGAACTGAAAGAGGAGGAGCTGCTCGGGCCGAAACCCGAGTGGCTGCCCCTGCAGATTGACCAGCGTTCGGGCGAAGAGTCCCGAGGAGACGAGCAGGACGAACGACAAGGCAACCTGGACGAGCACCAGTGTCTTGCCTGTCCAGAGCGGCGACGAGCGATCGGTGGTTCCAGGCAGCGCGCGTGCAGGCGTGGGAGCCAGATCCACACGCGTCGCGCGGGCAGCAGCCCACACGCGAGACCGGTTGCCAGACAGACGGCGATGGCGAACAGGAGGATCCAGAGATCTGGCGCCATGTCGATCCGCAGCGTGTCTGGACCCCAACTGAGAAGGCGGGGCAGTAGGCCGCGAAGTGCGAGCGCCACAGCTGTGCCGCACAAGCCGCCGAGAAGCGCGAGCAGGAGGCTTTCGGTAAGAATCTGCCGCACCAGGCGGGTCCGCGGTGCGCCGAGCGACAGGCGGGTGCCGATCTCACGCCGCCGGGCAGCGCCACGCATGAGCAGCAAGCCGGCGATATTCGCGCACGCAATGAGCAGCACGGCGCCCACGAGCGCCATCAGGACACCAAGGACGATCGAGAACTGCCGCCGAAGCAGGTCCAAACCTTGGCCTCCCGGGTTGAGCGCGACGTGCGGCAACTCGTAATCCTCGCCCGCCGGCGGATCGGCGAGGATGGCTTGACGCATCAAGCTCTCGGTCTCGGCCCGCGCACTGAGCTCCGTGGTCCCCTCCTTCAAGCGGCCCATCACGCGGAACCCCCAATGACGCGGGCTGTCGAGGATGTCTGGAATGTCGTAGAAGGCCGCGTGCATCGTCACGACCGGCACCATGACGTCTGTGCTGCTGCCCGGGCTGAGCCCATCGAACGCTTGCGGTGTGATGCCGACGATGACAACAGGCGTGCCGTTGATGGCGATTGTTTGGCCGAGAATACGCTCGTTGCCGCCGAAGCGCCGCTGCCAGAACCGGTAGCTCATGACCGCCACCGGCGGCGCGCCCTCCCGGTCATCGGCTGCCTGAATGGTGCGCCCGATCAACGGTGGCACGCGGAGACCTCTGAAGAAGTTGCCCGATACGAGCAGCCCTGACGCCAGCTCCGCTTGTCCTCCAACTCTGACGTTGACCTGCTTGGACTGTCCGAAGCAAAAGAGCTCAGTGGAGCTCGTGGAGTGATCACGCAGATAGACGTACACCGGGTACGCGAAGGAGGTGGCAACGCGGGAAGGGGAGTCTGAGGTGCCAGTCCGCGTCTGGTGGTTGGAGGCGTCGTCTCGGCTGGTGCCGTCATACCAGGTCGAGAACCCAGGCCTGCCTGATGTCCATTCGAGCTCTCGCAGCTCGTGTGCGCGCTCCACCGGCAGCGTCTTGAGCAGCACGGCATCGACGAGGCTAAAGATGGCCATGTTGGCGCCGATTCCAATGGCCAGCGTCCCAGTGACCACGAGCGTGAAGGTCGGCGCGCGTCTCAACTGTCGCAGGGCATAGCGAACGTCTGACCGTAGCTCGTCGACCAGCCGTAAGCCGCGTGCCTCACGACACCGTTCCTTATAGCTCTCGACGGCACCGAACTCCAGCCGCGCGCGGCGCGCGGCTTCAACTGGCGGCAGCCCTTGACGCCTCCAGTGCTCGGCTCGGGCCTGCGGATGGAAATCGAGCTCCTCGCTCAGGTCGGATTCGAGAGGCCTACGTCTGGCGACGCCGCCAAGCCAGGATCGCAATCGAGCCCACATCGCGTACCTTTCCCAGTTCGGGCGTGCGTTCATTCGCAGCGCAGAGCGGACATCGGATCGATGCGCGAGGCGCGGCGCGAAGGAAGCCACGCTGCGGCCAAGGCGCTGGCCACGAGCGCAAGTGTAGCCACGAGGAACGTCGGAGCGTCGTGCGGCGTCAGGCCGAACAGCATGCCCTCGATGAGCCGCGTGCCAGCGGACGCGGCGGCGAGACCGAGCGCGGCACCAGTCACAACGGGAACGAGGGACTCTCGCAAGACCAGGCGGGTGATGGTCCACGGGCGCGCGCCGAGCGCCATCCGCAGGCCGATCTCGGATGTCCGCCGCGCGACCGAGTATGCGAGCGTGCCGTAGATGCCCAAACATGCAAGCACGACGGCGAGCAAGGCGAAACCGGACACGAGATGGGCGAAGGTCCGCTCCTGTTGAACTAAGCGGTTGATCTGCTCGTGTTGCGTCATGACGTTGAGCAGGGGAACATTGGCGTCGAGCTCGGCGAGCCTGCGGCGGATCATCGACCCAAGCGCCGCCGGCGCACCCGCCGCCCGCACAGCGAAGGTCATGCGGTCACCCTCATGCTGCCGGTAGGGCAAATACAAGATGGGAGGCGGCGGTTCGCGCAGCGTGGCGAACCTCGCATCAGCCACCATTCCGATGATCTCCGTGTCCCCGTCCGGTGGCTCTCCGTAGTGGATACGACGCCCTATCGGTGAGCCGCCGCCAGGGAGCCGTCGCTCCAGCGTTTGGTTCACGAGCGCGACACGCGGTGACCCTTCCCGATCACCCGGCTTGAAGTCCCGGCCCAGCAGCAGCGGAATGCCCATCGTTTCGAAGAAGCGCGGGGCGACGAAGAGCAAGTGGACGTGCATCTTCTCCTGCCCTTGACGTGCGCCCCGCACCAGGATGTCGTCCGCCGTCCCGCCGCCTTCCAGGAGGCCCTCCTGGGACATCGATGCAGCGCGGACACCCGGTACTGCCGACACCCGTTCCAGTGCGCGCTCGTAGAAGTCGTGGAGCCGTGTACCTTCGTATCCGCTCAACGCGGGATCCATTTCGAACAGGAGCACATGCTCGGGGCGGAAGCCTAGCGCCTCCTGCCGGAGATTGACGAGCGTGCGCACGAAGAGTCCTGCGGCGATCAGCAGCACAACCGACAGAGCCACTTGGAGGGCGGTCAGCGTCTTCCCGGCGAAGAGGCGTGATCCGCCGGCAGAGGCACCAGGCACCGTCCGTGTGAGCATTGGAGCAACGTTCGTGCGCGTGGCCCGCAGTGCGGGCATGATCCCGCACAGCAGGCCGACTCCGAGACACAGCCCCATCGAGAAGGCCAGCAGCCAGAGGTTCAGCCCGAGGGTGACCTCGAGCGGTTCCTGCTCTAGATTCAGTAAAGGAAGCAGTCGATCTCGAACGACGAACGCCACGCCAATCCCGAGCCCTCCGCCGGCGCAGGCAAGCAGGAAGCTCTCGGTGAGCAGCTGGCGCACCAGCCGTGCCCGTCCGGCACCGACCGCGAGACGAATCGAGATTTCGCGCTGGCGCGACATCGCTCGCGTCAGCAGCAAGCCAGCAAGGTTGGCACAGGCAATGAGGAGAATGGCGCCAGCGATTCCCATCAACAGCCAGAGCGGACGGGCATAATTCCGCCGCAACGCGTCGAGTCCCTGCCCGCCCGCATTGACGAGAACATGTGTCAGATCGTAACGCTCGTCTGGAGCGAGATTGGTAGGAAGCGCTTGCCGCACGAGCGCCTCCGCCTCGGTCTGCGCCTCCTCGTCCGTGACGTCGGCCTTCAGTCGGCCCATGACGCGGAAGCTCCAGTAGCGTGGACTTCCGAGCATGTCGGGGATGTCGTAGAAGGCGGGAAGCATCGCGGTGAGTGGCACCACGATGTCGATGGGGCGGCCCGGCTCGACGCCGGAGAACGCGGGTGGCGCCACGCCAATGACGACAGCCGGCGCGCCGTTGACGGTGATCGACTGACCCAGCGCGCCGGGACTACCTCCGAAGAGCCGCTGCCAGGAGCCGTAGCTCAGGACCGCAACGCCAGGCGCGCCTATGCGATCGTCCTCCGGTTGGATGGAGCGGCCGATCACCGGCTCGACACCGAGGCCGCGGAAGAAGTTGCCGGAGACGAGCAACCCACGGACCATCTGCGCGCGCCCAGCAACGCCGATGTTGATCCGATCATTTCTGTCGAACAGGAAGAGATCGGAAAAGGTTCTCGACTTGTCGCGCACGTGCGTGTAGACGGGATACGCAAAGGACGTGGCAACGAGGCCCCCGCTCGGATACGGGCGCATCCCGCCGTTGTACCAGACCGAGAAACCTTCCTCCGGCGCGACCCACGCGAGCTCCCGCAGCTCGTCGGGCCGCTCCACCGGCAGCATGCGCCACAGCAGTGCCTCGATGACGCCGAACACGGCGGTGTTCGCACCGATGGCGATGGCGAGGATTCCCACGGCGATGGCCGTGAACGTCGGCGTGGCGCGCATCTGCCGCAGCCCGTAGCTCAGGTCGCTGCGCAGCTCGTCGATCAGTCTCAGACCCCGTGCCTGGCGGCATCTCTCCTTGTAGCCTTCGACCGCGCCGAACTCGAGGCGGGCCTTGCGTGCAGCCTCCGCTGGCGGGAGCCCCTGCCGCTCCCAGTGTTCTGCCCGCGCCTGCACGTGGAGCTCGAGCTCTTCCGCCAGATCGTGCTCGACTCGCCCGCGTCGAGCCAGGCCGCCAATGAGCGAGCGAAGTCGCGCCCACATTGCGTTACACCTC
>JBOGIN010001258.1:0-4911 GCA_050742275.1 Vicinamibacteraceae bacterium | reverse complement strand
TCGAGATCCAGTGTTCAGGCCCGACGTCGCCGTTGACGTCTGGCGCGTCATGACGGTGGTCCGCCGAAGGACCTTTGAAGTTAACCGTCGGGTCGGGTGCTATCGCCTGCGGCGCGACGGTCTGGAGGAGTGGATCCGGCCTCGTGGCGCGGATGCGGTTCTGTTGCTGGTATCGCTCGCGCACCCTCCGATTGTCGCGGGGCGGGAGGTCGCGCGACTGACCGGCAGCCTGCGCACCGCTCGAGCGCCTGGCCATCTCTCGTAGAGGGCGGGACGTATCGTATGCTATCGCCTTCACCACCCCCCGCTTCTGGGCCGACGTGACGCCCTGCGCCGCGGCGATCTCGAAAGTCGAGCCGAGCAGCGCGACGACCACAACTATGCTCACACCACGCGCTGTTCCTCGCATGACGCACGCTCCTTCGGGCCCACCCCATAACCGCTTTCACGCGTAGCGCGGGGCCTTTAGGCCGCGCGACGAGGGGCCTAAAGGCCCCTCGCTACGTACGAAATGAACGGCCCATGACGGTCGCGAGTTCGGGCCCTATCGGCTATGTAGGTCCGCCTAAAGGCGGACCCCACGAATTCACTCACACGCTCTAAAGGCCCCTCGCTACGTACGAAATGAACGGTATTGCTCTTAACGCCCTACTACCGGCATATCGGTAGATCGAAAGCCCCCACCGTGAAGATGGACGCCTCTCCTCGCGTGACCGGAGTGTCTGGACAGAAGAGCAGCGGGTCAGTGCTGCAGGCGGTTGCCGGCACGCGCGTGGCCAGATCCTCGATCCAATCGGCGAATGGGAATTCTCGTGTGACCGCGCACGGCACGTCACCGAAGAGTCCTTTGCATATGGGTGGCACGTAGTCAGCGCCTTCGAGCGCGCGAAGCTGCCACACGGCGAGCTCCGCGCGTGAGATGGATTGCATGGGACAGAAGCGTGCGGGATCGTCACTGCAGCCGGTGATGACGCCCTTGCCAGCGAGGAGCTCGATCTCCCCGGCGCCAAACGAGTCGGGAGCGACGTCTTGGAAAACCTGGCCCGTCGCGGGGGAGACGAGGAAGTCCGCGCCGTACGCGGCGCGGGCGAGCCACCGCGCGGCCGCCCGCCGGGTCAGCGGATCACCCGGGCAGAAGTGGCCGCCGCCGCATCCGCCACTCCTCAGCGCCGTGGCGAGGCCGTGGATGTAGGCGTCCGCGGGGTGGTTCGGGGCGACGTCACCAAACGCCACGGTGATCCCGACCCGCACGATCGTCGTGCCGTACCGTGTGTCATCGTTCACCCGCAGGTGCGCCTCGTCGCATCCCGGCGGCATGTCCAACGCATTGAATCTGGCGTTCACGCTGCTCGATCCGGCCGCTGTTATCATGCCAGACGTTGGATCGGGCTCGAACCAGGGGATATCCAAAGAGCAGAAGGTCCCGCCCTCCTCACCGCTGGTATTGACGTAGGCAGTCCGGGTGCTCACGTTGACCGACACCAAATGTCCATTGCAATCGAACGTCAAGCCTCCCCCCGCGTAGTCGCCGTAAGCGGGGTTGCCGTTTTCATCGAGCAGCTCGATCGTGCCAATCTCCGCCAAGTTGGGGTCCGCGGCGTCGAGGATGTGCACGCGTTGCGGGCTCCCCCTGACCTGCACGAAAAGATGCCGCGTGTCCGGGTTGTACGCGAGGCCGCTCGCGGAAAGGCCGGTCACTATCGAGCGGACTACCGTGCCGTCTGGATTGATCTGCCAAAGGGTCGGATCGTAGTACCCACCGACATAGTAGGTGTTGGTCGCCGGATCGTAGGCCACGCTGAACTGTTGGACGGTCCATGGACCACAAATGGTGTTGCCCGTCCGCTCGAGCGCCACAGGATCGATTTCGTGCAAGCAAAGGTCGCCGAGGAGGCTCGGCATCCAGAAGGTGTTGGTCAGCGGGTTGAAGGTGAGATCGCCTGGCACGGAACCACCAAAGTCGCCAAAGTAACAGTTGATGGTGTTTCCCGTCATCGTCCCGTCTGGCTCGAACTCGTGACAGCGATAACGAAAATCGTCTGCCGTATAGTCGCTGATCCAGAGCGTGTTCCTTGTGGGATACCACGCGGCGCCATACCCGTGGACCGAGCCCGTGGAGAACTGGCTCACCCACTGACCCGCATTCTGGAGCGTGTTGCCCGCAGGGGCTCGAGGCGGTCGCGGGAAGTTGACCTCCAAGATGTCGAAGTCGAGGTTGGCCGTGCCGATGTTCGACAACGTCAGCGTCTTGCTGGCCGCGCCGCCGATCGGCACGCGGGCGCGCAGCGCCTTGGGCTCGACCTTCAGGATGCCCGCCGTGAGCTCGAAGTTCTCGCGAGCGGTGCTGCCAGGTGTGGGAACGATGTCCCGCGATACCGCGTGGTAGCCAGGCGCCGTCACGGTGAGTGTCCGCACGCCTGGCGCTTTCTGGCTCGCAAGCGTGACGGATACCGAGTAGAACCCGTCATCGAGTGTTGGATCGTTCGGTGTGGCCACGGTGCCGACGACCTCGCCTGTGTCGACTTCGACGCGCGCGCCGTTGATCGGTTCGCCTGTGTTGGCGTCATAGACGTTGCCGAGAACGATGCCGCCACCCGGGAACTGACATGAGCCGGCTCGCACCTCCACATTATCGACCTGCCACCATCGAGCGAAGCCGGACGTCGAGTAGTGCCAGCGGAACTTCGCACGGTCAAGTCCGGCGCCGATCGTGGTGATCACATGCCGCCGCACGGGCCCGCCGTCGTGATGGCCCGTGAGGTCCGCGACGGTCACCCACTCCGCGCCGTCCCAAGCTTCCACTCGTGCGTGGCTGTTCGAATCGATGTAGTCGTGGTTCCAGGAGATGCGGATGGCGTCGTTTTCACCCAGGTTCGAGAGATCCAGCTGCGGCGCCACCATGTTGGTGAGCATGACCATGTTATCGCAGGCGTCGGCATCGGCAATGGCGAACCGTCCGCTACCGCCGGTCACATTTGGCCGGCCGATCAGGTTCTCGGTGTTCCACTGTGGATTCCCCAATTCGGGGTCGCACCCCGCGGTGTCATGTGTGACCTTCCACCCGTCCGGTGGAAAGGTCGACTCGAAGTCTTCGGTCACCAGCGAATCGCCAAAGACGTATCCTGGTGTCACACAAACGTCGTCTACCAGCAGGGCGAAGTTCTCCTGGCGCTCACGCTCGCCGAGCATAACGACGCGCGTCTCAGGCACGTAGCCCGTCGGCGTGCTGGCGGTGGCGTAGAACGTGTACGTGGTCTGGGCAGAGAGGCCCTCCGCGACGTAGTAGCCGTTCTGCGGATCGGTGTGGAGCACCCGCGGGCTCGAGCCTTCCGCGGTGATCGTGACAGTGGCATAGAGGGGCCAGCCGGCACCGGATCCATCGGTGACGAAGCCATCTACGTCCAGCGGTTCCGCCACCTCGAGCTGAGCGTTCATGGTCGTCGTGGTCGCTGCCGTGACCTCGACAGCCGGCTCTGTCGTCGACGTGAAGCCAAAGGCCGAAACGGTCACCTCATAGGTGCCGGCCGGCAGCAGTATCGCGTAGGCGCCATCGTCATCGGTGTTGGATTGGAAGAGGTCGCCATGGCCATTTTCAGCGGTAACGTTGGCTCCCGCGATGGGATCACCGTTCGCGCTTGTCGTGACCGTGCCGGCGAGGGTGCCGGCTGTGGCAGCACATGCGGCGTACCGCGTGGCGCCGACACGGGTTTTCCAGCCGAGGTCCGGACTCTCGTAATACTCGTTGGTGAACCAGAACGAGCAGCCGTCCGACTCATCGAGGCTCACGGTCGGATAGCGGCCCCAATTGCCGCCAGGCACCGAGCCCCCGCCGCCACTCAGCGAGCCCGTGCCGGCCCAGAGCTCGTTCTCCCCCTGCAACAACAGGCCCAACGGGTCGGTGACGAGGCGGCCAGCGTACCGAATCGACGGGAACGTGCTTTCGCTGGAGAGGCTGTAGGCGAGCAGCATGTTGCCGCTGTCGTCAACCGAGAGAGAGCCCATGAAGCGGTACTCGCCGTCAGGAAGGAACCACGTGCCAGCTTGATGTTGGCCGGGGCTGCCGAGCGGGTCGCGGATTTCGGCCCATCGAATGACCGTCGGCCCGTAGCCGCCGCTAGTATTTACTGTGTGATTGAGCCACAGACTGCTGTGCGCACCGTCCACGTGCGCCGCGCCGAAGCGCCGATAGACGGCGCGGTATGAAGTGACCTGCGAGAGCCTGTCGAGCTGGGTGGCCGTGTTTGGCTGTGGAACGCAATCATATGACTCCTCGGGATAACACTGGCTGGCGTCGAACTCGGCGGTTGACGCGTCGATGGGACCTGTGAGCGTTGAGTTGCCCGTGGCGGTCCAGTCGACCGACAAATACCAGATCTTGTAGAAGTCCTGTGTGGCGTCCGGGCTGCCGCCCCACACCTCATCGTCGTACGCCATGATGAACGGGTGTGGCGCGCCGGCTGGCGGCGCCATCAGGCCCTCGAGATGCACCGGCTGCGGAAGCCAGAACTCGTCGCCGTTGGGGAGCGGCGCAATCCGGAAGCAGACCATCTGCGCCTCGTCTCCCGCCAGCATGGCTTCACGCTCGAAGCTGCAGAATGCCGGTTGGGCGTCCGGGTACAGCCCGACGTACTCGTTGAAGGAGAGGTAGTATCCGTCAGGCCAGAGACCGATCTGCGGGAAAGCGGTGGTGCCTTCGGAGACCTGGAACGCATACCGATGGAATGTGCCGGTCGGGTCGGGGCCGGTCGACACGGCGACGCACTGCAAACCGACGTCCCAGACAATTTGCGACAGCATCCAGCGATTGGAGAGCTGGTCGTAGAGGACGATCGGACTGAGGTGACTGCCATCCTCGCATTGCCCACCGAACCCGTCCCAGAGGTCGGAGTTTGCGAACGGCCCGAGCACGAC
>JBOGIN010001257.1:0-2693 GCA_050742275.1 Vicinamibacteraceae bacterium | reverse complement strand
AGACGGTACTCTCCAGACGGGGCGTCCGGGATGTTGGCACCGAGACACGCAGCGTAGCCATCGGCTCCGGTGAATACGTGATTGCCTCCTGGGCGAAGGGCGCCCAGCCTTCCTCTCCTGCCGTCGCAACGGACGGCAAGGCCTGGCAGCTCCCGTACGGATTCATTGGCGTCACGCGCGACGGCCGTGAGGTTCGATTCAGACCGGTTGTCGAGTCGTCGGGTGGCTTGTTCCTCGCGAGCGACGCGTCAGAGTTCGAGGGGCTGATTCATGTTGGCGTCCAGGACCTTCGCGACCCGAGCGCCGCATACGAGCTGCCGGAGCCCATCAATCTCTTGATCAGCGCCGCGGCGCATGAGGTGTCGCCCCGGCAGCTCGCGATCCGGCACACGAGCCTGCCCTTCGCCGACGTCGCCATTCGCGCCCGCGATCCCGCGGACTCGCTCCAGATCACCGTGCAGGCGAGCGGTACCCGACATCGCGCCGCGCTGAGCCTCCAGATCGTTCGGCCGCGACTCGAGCTGTCTATCGAGCGCCCGCGAATCCAGGGGTTCGGGCTCGAGACGTCCGCAGTCACCGTACGTGCGCGGGGACTGGCGGAGCCCGGCGGCCGTATCGTGACGCTCACGTCCGGCCTGGGCGCCGAACCGGTCGGCAGCCTGCAGGAGGCCCGCGTCGAGCTCGATGGACAGGGCGTCGGCGGCACCTCCGTTCGCTCGGCATCCGTCGGCACATCGACGGTAACCGTGTCCAGCCCTCCCCTGGTGTCGGCAGGCGCCACCATCACCTTCGCCTGGCCCGTGACCTTCCTCGTGGCCGCCGTGCTGGGAGGTGTCATCGGCGCCTATCTCGGACGACGACGGCTGTCGCGAAAGGATCAATCGCGCGGCTCACTCTACGTCGTCGGCGTCGGCGCGCTCACGGGCATTGTCGCCGTCGTGCTCTATGCGGTTGGCGTGAACGTGCTCCCCGTCCAGCCGGTCGCGACAGCCGGCGAGGCGCTCGTCTTCGCGGTCGCGGCCGTGGCGGGATACGTGGGACTGCGCCTTTAACGTGCTGGACCCAAGCTGTACTGGTAACGGACTACTTCTCGAGAGCGGCGATGACGTCGATCTCCACTCGAACGTCCCGCGGCAGGCGCGAGACCTGAACGGTGGTGCGTGCTGGAGCGGGGGCGAGGAAGTAGCGAGCGTAGACCTCGTTCATGGCGGCGAAGTCTTCGAGGTCGGTCAAGAACACCGTCGTCTTGACGACCGCGTCGTGCGAGATGCCGGCGCCGCGCAGCACGGCGCCGAGGTTGTCGAGGACGCGCGCGGTCTGTGCGCGGACATCGCCGTCGACGACCTGACCGGTGGCGGGATCGAGTGGAATCTGGCCCGAGGCGAAGAGGAACCCCCCCACGCGGATGGCTTGGGAGTACGGACCGATGGCGGAAGGCGCGTCGCCCGTGCTGATGGCTGTGCGGGACGGCATGATGTCAGCGCGCTGCGGAAGAGCGCGCCTACGCGGCTTTGACCACCTTGTTAGAGCGCAGACAGCGCGTGCAGACGCGGATGCGCCGCCTGGCGCCCGCGATGATTGCCCGGACGCTCTGGAGGTTGGGCTGAAACTGCCGGGACGTCACGTTGTGGGCATGACTGATGTTGCGACCGAACGTCGGTCCCTTCCCACAGATTTCACATTGTTTCGACATAAGACCGCCACGAAAGGCTTCCCGCAGGGAAGCGGAGCATGATTGCCGCCAGCCGGCACGGCAGAACACCCGAGTCTATCACACGACGCCGTCCAGGGGCGGTGGGCCTAGGGGGGGCCTAGGGCACGATCAGGCGGCCTGTCTCCCCAGAATCTGCACCAGACGGCTCACGCCCCGCTGCCACCGAAGCCGAGCTGGGATCTACCAACAGCCCCGAGGAGGTCGCGCTGTGCTTCGGTGCGAGCCGGCGCAGCCAGTCGAGGAAGGCGGTCTCCGTCGTCTCTTCTCGCGCGATGAAGTTCTTGGCCGCCTCTTGGAGCCTTCGCAACGCGAGGGCGGCAGCGCGATCGAACGAGGCCGGCCGCTGACGCTGGACGGTGGTCTGGAGCACTTCACGGTATCTGGTGAGCAGGCGCTGTGCCGGAAGCGACGTCGGCTGATGATCGTAGATGATGCCTTTGGCGGACGTCTCGTACGTGGCGGCAAGCGCCTCGGCCGCCTCGGCGACGTCCCGATCCGTCAAGTGGGGAACCGCCCCCTGCGCGTATTGGATCGTTGCCTCCAGAATCGTCGTCAAGATCACTGTCTGGTCCCGCGAGCGCGCCTCACCAAGCGGCGCGGCGGCTTCCATATCGCGTTCCCGGCGGCGCTGCTCGACAGCTGCCGGATGGGTTTCTGCGGCGCGGAGCCAGCTGCAGGTCTCGGGACAGGCAATCTCCACGCGGCGCTTGGTCCCGCAGCAAAGGGGGCAGATTTGTTGGCCGAGCGCAGGACAACTGCGGCGAGCCTTGCGGGCGCGGCACAGCGGACAGGTCATGCCACGAGCTTAATGCAAATCGGCAGTCAATTGCGGGCGCGGCTGACTGTCACATTTTGCGGATCGTGGGTTTCTAGCAGACCGCGGCCTCCGGCCGCGGTCCCCGACGCTCACTTGTGAGCCCCGAAACTTGACCCAAATGCGTCAAGTTTCCGGTTCTCAAGAGTTCTAGCCCGTCGCGGC
>JBOGIN010001256.1:0-3475 GCA_050742275.1 Vicinamibacteraceae bacterium | reverse complement strand
AACCCGATAGGCGGGCGGGCGGACTACGCCGTCACCGACGAGGTCGCCAATTTCGACTGGAATCCCGTCTGGGAGGTGCGAACCGGCCGGTTCGACGGTGGCTGGACCGTCGAGATGCAGATCCCCTTCAAGTCGCTCCGCTATCGCTCCGGATCGGAACAGGTCTGGGGGATCCAGCTGCGGCGCGTCGTCCGGCACAAGAACGAGTGGACCTATCTCTCCCTGGTCCCGGCCTCCGCAGCGGGCCCGTACGGTTTCACTCGCGTATCATTTGGTGGCACGCTGATGAATCTCAAGCTCCCGCCGGCCCGCAGCAACATCGAGCTGAAGCCGTACGCCATCAGCCGCGTGACCAGCGATCACACGAAGAATCCGGCGGTCACGAACGACCTGAGGAGCGACTTTGGCCTGGACGCCAAGTATGGCATCACCGCGAATCTCACGGCCGACTTCACGTACAACACTGACTTCGCACAGGTCGAGGTGGACGAGCAGCAAATCAATCTCACGCGCTTTAGCCTGTTGTTTCCCGAAAAGCGCGAGTTCTTCCTCGAAGGGCGCGGTCTGTTCGACTTCGGCCGAGGGACCGGGAGCGGTGATTCCGACGGTACGGTGCCCATGGTGTTCTTCACGCGACGAATCGGTCTCGAGGGAGGCGCTACGGTTCCCATCGATTTTGGGGCGCGGCTGACGGAGAAAGCGGGCAAGTACGGCATCGGCGCACTGAACATCCAGGCCGGCGGTGAGCCACAGTTGAGCGTCCAGCCGACGAACTTCACGGTCATCCGCGTGAAACGCGACGTACTCCGCCGAAGCGCCATCGGAGCCATCTTCACCAACCGGTCCCAGTCCGTCGTCGCCGACCGTGGGACAAACCAGGCGTATGGCATAGACGGAACGCTCTCGTTCTATGAGAACTTGAATCTCAGCGGCTATTTCGCGCGGACGCGAACGCCCGGGCTCGAGGGCGATGACACAAGTCATTTGGCGAAGTTCACGTACACTGGAGACCGATACGGGCTTCAGCTGGATCGACTTGCGGTCGGCAACCATTTCAACCCTGAGGTCGGATTCCTCCGTCGCCGCGACTTCGAGCGCACGTTCGCTCTGGCGCGCTTCAGCCCTCGACCACGCGCAATCAAGTCGGTCAGAAAGTTCACGGCGGAGGCCAGTCTGGAGTACATCGTGAGCGGCGCCGGGGCGCTCGAAAGCCGCCGGCAGGTCGGCCGATTCATCACGGAGTTCGAGAGCAGCGATCAAATCACGATGGAGGGGACCAACAATTACGAGCTCCTCGTTGAGCCATTTCGACTGGGGCAGAATCTGACGATTCCTCCTGGCGGGTATCGCTTCAGCGACATCTCCTTGTCCTACTTTCTCGGCAGCCAGCATCGCGGGAGCGGGACGCTGACGGTGCAGCGGGGGAGTTTCTATGGCGGGACGATCACGACGCTTGGTTTCCTGAGCGGCCAGATCGGCATCACTCCGCGCCTGATGCTCGAGCCGAGCCTTTCATCCACGCGAATCGACCTTCCACATGGAAAGCTCACGACCAACCTGATACAGACCAGGACCGACTACTCCTTTACGAATCGCATGTTCGTCAGCGCCCTTGTGCAGTTCAACTCGGCGGATCGGACGCTCGGCGGCAACGTGCGCTTTCGGTGGGAGTACCGGCCGGGAAGCGAGCTCTTCGTCGTGTACACCGACGAACGCAAGACGATCGGGTCCCGCTTCCCTCTGCAGAACCGCGCATTCGTCGTGAAGATCAATTGGCTCTTCCGGTTCTAGCGTCGGCATGCGGCCGCGTTGCAGAGTGCGGTGACAATCGATGGGAGAGAACCGAATCGTGTCTTGGGATCGGCGGGAGGTTTGCGCCGGGGTCGACACGGTCGAGCCCCGGCGCGCGTTGGCGGCACGGTCGATGGCCACCGTAAGGCAAACAGGCGGGCGGCGCTTACCTGATCAGGGTGCCTTACTCGTAGTACGCCGGTGCGTACTTCATCTTCTGGTACTGCTTGATCTCGTGATGAATCCATAGCTCCGCCTTGTACAGGTCGAGCAGATTCGAAATCCGCTGATACGCAATCGGGACGGACTGCGCCCAGTCGTTCACGTCGTTCGCTGCGCCGAGTCTCGGAATTCGCCGGTGCTGCCAGTTGTCGAGTGTGTGAACCGAGTCGCAGCTCAACAAGAAATACCCTGTCTTTGGAAGGCGGACGAGCGCCACCTGGCTGCCAGGTGTATGGCCACCAACCCAGAACAACCGCACACTGCCGTCGCCGAACACGTCATAGTCGCCGTCCAGCAGGATCACGGGTGCTCCCGCGGGAAAATCGCCCCGGCGAAGGTGGGCGGACCTGAAGGAGCGCTGTTGCCCTCGAACGCGTTGAGGTACTCCCGTCGCTGGATCACGACGATCGAGTCGGGAAACATGTGGATATTGCCCGTGTGATCGGCATGACTGTGCGAGATGCCGATGTACTTGATCTCTGACGGAGCGATCTTGAGCTCTGCGAGTTGAGAGGCGATCGTCTTGGTCTTGGTCCAGCGGATTGCGCCGGCGCTGGTTCCATGACCGTTGGGCATCGACGCGATGATGTCGTTGGGGCACGTGTCAAACATGAAGTAGCCCGTCGCGTGGCGGATCAGATGGCAGGGTGCCGCGATGTCCAGCGGTGTTCCAGGCGGATCCATCATGTTCGACCAGGAATTGGCATTACCGGCGTGCCCTACACCGCCGTCGAGCACGTAGAGCCGCTCTACTGTCCCGTTCCGGTCCGACTGAGCCGATACCGGGGTGCTCGAGAGGGCTGCTGCCCCGACGGCGACACCGACTGCGAGCACCGCTGCTGTTACGACGAGTCCACTGCCTGGCTTCATCGGAGACCCTCCATGCGCGCATGCGCGTTCGTTCGTTCTCAATGTGACGACTCGAACCACTGCCAGTCTTTCCCCGCGCAGTATCTATCCGGGGTAACAGCTGCAGACCGATTGGCCACTCGAAGTGCGGCGCATTCTAGTGGCGTCTCTGTAGAGTGTCAAGACGCCGTGTGCTGCGCCGTGTGCTGCGTGTGCTGCGCCTCGCCTGCGCAGAAGCTCGATTAGAAGTGCACCGCATAAGTCACTCTGAGGCTGCGTCCCATTTCCGGAACAATATCTTTGAGAAATGACAAATGGTTACGATAGAAGTGATTCGTGGCGTTATCGACCCGCGCACTGACGGTATGCACCGCGCCACCTGCGATGATCGAGTGAGCCGTGAACAACCGCACGAGCGCGGCGCCCTTCGTCGGGGTCTCAGGGCCGAACACCCGCTCCTGGGCACCTAGACTGGTCACCTCTCCGCCGGCTTGAAACGCGCCGACCCGGTAACGAAGAGCGACGCGCGCCCGACGTGGTGGAATGCGCGGCAACGGTTCGTTCCCTGACTGAATCTCACCGCGCACGTAGTCACAGCCGAGCTCGACCGAGA
>JBOGIN010001255.1:0-5554 GCA_050742275.1 Vicinamibacteraceae bacterium | reverse complement strand
CGCCTGCAGCGTGTGCCCCGGCCGCTCGCGCTGCAGGTAGCGCGCCGCCAGCCGGCGCAGCTCCTGGTACACGATGGGCCACAACGCCTCGAGCGCCTCACCGCGAGGTCTCTCGGGCGCCGCCGGCCGCTCATCCGGCCTCTGGCGCCCCGTCTTTTCATCCACGGATTGCCGCGATTCTTGATCGTCACCCATCGCGCGCACAATAGTGATGCGGACAAACAGCGCCCGTGCGAGACTCAGCACGCCGGCGCAGGTCATTTGCGCGCCCGACCCGAGCGTCGGGGTCTACTCATCATGACATTACCATCTCGTCTCGTGACACTGGGATGGGACGACCGCTTCGCCCTGGAATTCCAGCCGTACGCCGCCACAGGGCTGGTCCCGGCGCGGGTCATCGCCGAGCATCAGCACATCTATCGGGTGAGCACGGAGGGAGACGATCTGCTCGCGCGTGTCGCTGGCCGCGCCCGGCACCGCTGGCGCGAGCGCGAAGCCTTTCCGGCCGTCGGTGACTGGGTCGCACTGCGGCTGGCGGCGCACGATGGCACGCCGCGCATCGAGGGTGTGCTGCCCCGCCGGAGCCGCTTCTCGCGCAAGGCTGCCGGTCGGGCCGTCGAGCAACAGGTCTTGGCGGCAAACGTCGACACGGTCTTTCTCGTGAGTGGCCTGGATCACGATTTCAATCCGCGCCGGATCGAGCGGTATCTCATCACCGCCTGGGCCGGCGGCGTGGCGCCGGTCGTCGTGCTCAACAAGGCGGACGCGTGTGACGAGGTCGACGGCCGTCGTCGTGCCGTGGAGGCGATAGCGCCCGGCGTCCCGATTGCCGTCACGAGCGCGCGTCGCGGGGATGGCCTGGAGGAGCTGCGCGCGCATGTCCGCCCGGGACGCACAGTGGCGTTTCTCGGGTCCTCGGGCGTCGGCAAGTCGACGCTCATCAACGCGCTCCTCGGGGAAGCCCGTCAGGCCACACGGGAGGTGCGTGCGTCGGACCAGCGCGGCCGCCACACCACAACGCATCGTGAGCTCATCGTCATGCCCGGCGGTGGACTGCTCATTGACACGCCGGGCATGCGTGAGCTGCAACTCTGGGAGGGGGAGGGGGCGCTGGCAGCGGCGTTCCCGGATATCGAGGCGCTGGCAGCCGAGTGTCACTTCACCGATTGCACGCACGATCGAGAGCCGCGCTGCGCGGTCAAGCAGGCGGTGGCAGACGGACGCCTTCCGGCGGTGCGGCTCGCGCAGTATCAGACGCTTCGAGGCGAAGGGGCAGGGCGAGCAAGGCGTCAGGGGTCAGGCATCAGGGATCAGTAGGCATCAAGGGTCAGGCCTGATCCCCCCTGACCCCTGACCCCTGATCCCTGACGCCTTGTATGATGGAGCCATGTCGATCGATGACAGCCCTGTGAATAGCCTGGCGCCAACGCTCTTGCTTTCGATGCCTCAGTTGACGGACCCCAATTTCGAGCGGTCCGTCCTCCTCCTCTGCGAGCACACGCCGGACGGTGCGTTCGGGCTGGTGTTGAATCGGCCGACCACCACCGCCGCCGCGGAGGTCGTCAACCTCGTGCCGCCCGTCCGCGCTACGAGCGGCCCACTCCTGTGGTTTGGTGGTCCGGTAGAGCCGCAGCGCGGGTGGATCCTGCTTGGCGGGCTGCCCCAAGGCGTGGACGATGAGGTCACCGAGGTCGCGCCGAGCCTCTATCTCTCCACGTCATTGGATTTGCTGCGGCGTGTCTTGATCGACACGCCGCCACGCACGCGTGTGCTCACCGGCTATTCCGGCTGGGGACCCGGCCAACTCGATGCCGAGCTCGCCGCCTCGGCATGGCTCACCACGGAAGCAGATCCGGCGCTCATCTTCGACACGCCTGCCGATGAGATGTGGCATCGGGGCATTCGCATGCTGGGGGCGGATCCAGCGTTCCTCCAGGGCGGTCAAGGCGTGCATTGAGATTGCGCCTTCGCCCATTCGACATGCGCTCTCACGGTGGGATCCGCGAGTGAAGGCGCATCGGCCCGGTCGTCATCGCACAGTGCCGCCTTACTCTCGGGACTCGGGCTATTCGCGAGCGCGACCGAGAGATTACGACGAAAGCGCCGGAGCCCGGCGCGACTCATGGCGCTCGCCTTGAGCACCGTTCGCAGATCGCTGTCCGACCGACGCCAGAGATCGATGGTGCGCGCGCGATCGAAGGCCGCCCGCGGCAGCCAGGCCGGATCGTCGCTCGTCGCCGCGCGGCGGTTCCACGGGCAGACGTCCTGGCAGATATCACACCCGTAGACGTGCTCTCCCACCTGAGACCGCTGTGACGACGGAATCGCCTCACGCACCTCGATCGTGAGGTACGAGATGCACCGCGTCGCGTCCAGGATGTACGGATCCACGAGCGCGCCCGTCGGGCAGGCCTCGAGGCACCGCGTGCAGCTTCCGCAGTAATCCAACGCGGGCGTATCCGGCTCGATGTCAAGGCTGCACAGGATCACGCCGAGGAAGATCCACGAGCCGGCCTCCTGGTTGATCAGGCACGTGTTCTTGCCAATCCACCCGAGGCCGGCGCGCGCGGCAAAGACCTTCTCCTGAACCGGACCGGTGTCGACATACGAGACTGCGTGGAACGCCTCACCGGCAGCGTCCTTCATCCAGCCGAGCAGCAAGTGCTGCCGGCGGCCGATGAGGTCGTGATAGTCGTCACCCCAGGCGTAGCGCGCGATGCGTGCCTCGCCAGGCTCACACGTCACGGAGTACGGCCGGTCGACGTTGTAGATGGTGCCGGTGACAACGACCGACCGCGCGTGCTGGAGAACGAGATGCGGGTTGGCGCGCTTGTCGGCCGTGCGGGCGAGATACTGCATCTCGCCCGCGTGTCCTCGTTCGAGCCAGGTGCGCAAGCGGGCGAGCTCTGGAAATGCTTCCGCAGCCGCAACGCCACAAAGGTCGAAGCCCATTTCCGAAGCGCGCGATTTGATGGCAGCGGCTGTGAGCATGGCGAAAACGCGGCGTCACGCTTTTGCGAGCTTCCGAAGCACATAGGGGAGAATGCCCCCGTGCTTGAACGCGACCAGCTCCTCCGGCGTGTCGATGCGCACCGTCACCCGAAACGTGATCGGGTCGCCCTCGTCCGGTGTGGTACGGACGGTGAGGTGGCCCCGCGGCTTCAACCCCGTGGCGATCTTGGCAATGTCGACGCGCTCGCGTCCCGTGAGGCCAAGGCTCGCCGCGTGCTCGCCCGCCGTGAACTGCAGTGGCAGCACCCCCATGTTCACGAGGTTGCTCCGGTGAATCCGCTCGAAGCTCTCCGCGATGACGGCCCGCACGCCGAGCAGCTTCGTGCCTTTTGCCGCCCAATCGCGCGACGATCCGGATCCGTACTCCTTCCCCGCCAGGATGACGAGCGGCACCCCTGCCGCTTGATACCGCATCGCCGCGTCAAAGATCGTCATCTGCTCCTCGTCTGGCAGATGGATCGTGAAGCCGCCCTCGACGCCGGGCACGAGCTGATTGCGCAGCCGAATGCTTGCAAAGGTCCCGCGGACCATGACCTCGTGATTCCCGCGCCGTGCGCCATAGGAGTTGAAGTCACGGACACGGACCCCGTGCTCCTGGAGATACTGCCCGGCCGGGCTGTCGGCTTTGATCGATCCGGCTGGCGAGATATGGTCGGTCGTGACGCTGTCGCCGAGCACGCACAAGACGCGCGCCTCGGCCACATCTTCGAGCGGCGGCGGCGTGAGCGTCATCCCTTCGAAGTAGGGCGGGTGTCGGACGTACGTCGAGTCGGCATCCCACGCGAAGCGCTCCCCTTCCGGCACCGGGAGCGCTCGCCAGCGTGCATCCCCCTCGAACACGCTTGCATACTGCCGGCGGAACATCTCCGCTTGCACAGCTGCCGCCATCGTTACTTGAATCTCTTGGCTGGTGGGCCAAATATCCTGAAGATACACAGGCGCGCCGTCACGATCCGTGCCGAGTGGCTCCGAGGTCAGATCGATCGTCATGCGGCCGGCGAGCGCGTACGCGACGACGAGCGGCGGCGACGCCAAGTAGTTCGCACGCACTTGCGGCTGGATGCGGCCTTCGAAGTTTCGATTACCCGACAGCACGGAGCAGACGACGAGGTGGCGCTCGTCGACGATGGCCGACACCTCGTCGGGGAGCGGACCGCTGTTTCCGATACACGTCGTGCACCCGTAGCCGACGAGATTGAACCCCAGCGCGTCCAGGGACTCCGTGAGGCCAGCCTCGCGGAGATACTCCGTGACCACCTTCGACCCCGGCGCGAGGCTCGTCTTCACCCAAGGCTTTCGCGTGAGCCCTTTCTCGACGGCCTTCTTCGCGAGCAGGCCGGCGCCGATCATCACGCTCGGATTCGACGTGTTCGTGCAGCTCGTGATGGCCGCGACGACAACCGCGCCATGATCGAAATCGTCCACCCACGCCGGCGCCTCGGTTGCCACCGCAGCCCCGGCCGTGGCAACCGCCGCGGCGCCTCCGCCATGGGATGCTGCCCCCTTGACCGGGAGCTCCTTCTTCGGCGCCGCCAGCAGGGACTGGAGCGCTTCGCCAAATCGCGCCTTCGCCTGTCCGAGGCGGACGCGATCCTGCGGCCGGCGCGGCCCGGCGAGGCTCGGCTCGATGCTGGCCAGGTCGAGCTCGATGAGGCTGGCATAGCTCGCTTCGGCCGATCCTTCCGAGCGAAAGAGCCCCTGGGCCTTCGTGTAGGTCTCGACCAGCTCGACGTGCGCCTCGTCACGTCCGGTCAGACGCAAATATTCGAGCGTCATCGCGTCGATGGGGAAGATGGCGATCGTCGCACCGTACTCCGGTGACATGTTCCCGAGCGTCGCGCGGTCGGCAATCGTCAGCGCCGAGAGGCCGGGACCGAAGAACTCGACGAACTTGCCCACCACGCCATGCGCGCGCAGGATCTCGGTGATCGTCAGCACGAGGTCTGTCGCCGTCACGCCTTCCTTCAAGTGACCTGTCAGGCGGACGCCCACCACTTCCGGAATCAGCATCGAGATCGGCTGGCCGAGCATCGCGGCCTCGGCCTCGATCCCGCCGACGCCCCACCCAACCACACCGAGCCCGTTCACCATGGTCGTGTGCGAGTCGGTCCCCACCAGCGTGTCCGGAAACAGGACGTGCCGGCCAGCCTCTTGATCGCGGCAGGCGACGCGCGCCAAGTACTCCAGATTGACCTGATGCACGATGCCCGTTTCCGGCGGCACGACGCGGAAGTTCGAAAAGGCGCTCTGCCCCCAGCGCAGGAACACGTAGCGTTCTCGATTGCGCTCGTACTCCAGCGCGCCGTTTCGTTCGAGCGCGGAGCTGAGGCCGAAGACGTCCACCTGCACCGAATGGTCGATGACGAGCTCAACGGGTTGAAGCGGGTTGACCTTCTTCGGGTCGCCTCCCAGCGCGGCGATCCCATCTCGCATGGCAGCGAGATCGACGATGGCCGGAACGCCCGTGAAGTCCTGCAGGAGCACGCGCGCGGGGGAAAAGGCGATCTCCTTCTCGACGCCCGCCGTCACATCCCAGCTCGCC